>NZ_DAMBWA010000019.1:0-73783 GCF_032052675.1 Pseudescherichia sp. | reverse complement strand
ATGGCGCTGCGCTTATCAGGCCTACAAAACCTGGGCCCGTAGGCCGGATAAGACGTCTGCGTCGCCATCCGGCGCGGCAATGCCTGATGGCGCTGCGCTTATCAGGCCTACAAAACCGTGTTTATCAGGCCCATGAAGTTCAGGCTTAATAGCCCATATTTTTCTTCTTCTCGAGCTCTTCTTTCGCCGTATCCGGCAGGTAGAGCGTCGATTTAGTCATGGTCATTTTCTCAGGCTGGGTGCCATCTTTTTTGAATTTCTCCAGCGCGTCAAAGGCCGGGCCAGCCATGTTTGGCGTCAGCTCAACGCTGGCGTTGGCTTCACCTTCAATCATCGCTTTAAAGATATCCGGCACGCCGTCGATGGAGCCGGTCAAAATATCTTTGCCCGGCTTCAGGCCCGCCTCTTTGATGGCCTGAATAGCACCGATCGCCATATCGTCGTTATGGGCGTAAACCATGCAGATGTTCTTGCCGTTATTCTCGGCTTTAATAAAGCTCTCCATAACCTCTTTACCTTTACTGCGGGTAAAGTCGCCGGATTGAGAGCGAATGATTTTAATATTCGGCGCTTTGGCGATGGCGTCAGCGAACCCTTTTTTACGGTCAATTGCCACGCTCGCCCCTACCGTGCCCTGCAGCTCAACAACGTTACACTTCTTATCGCCGACGGTTTTGATCAGCCACTCGCCGATCAGCTGGCCTTCGAGCACGTTATTAGCGGTAACGGTAGTCATGTAGAGCGACTTATCTTTCACATCAATGGAGCGGTCGAGGAGGATCACCGGGATCTCGGCGTCTTTAGCCTCCTTCAGCACCGGCTCCCAGCCGGTCGCCACCACGGGAGCTATAAAGATGGCATCCACGCCCTGGGCGATAAACGAGCGCACCGCCTTGATCTGGTTCTCCTGCTTTTGCTGACCATCGGCGACTTTCAGCGTAATACCGCGTTTTTCAGCTTCGCTTTTCGCAACGTTGGTTTCAGCGGCCCGCCAGCCGGACTCGGAGCCGACCTGCGAAAAACCGACGGTTAACGGGGCTGCCATCGCCATAGACGACATGGCTGCTGAGACTGCTGTGACCAGAAGTAAGCGCTTCCACATAATAACGTCCTCGTAGGGGTGATTATTGTTTGGCTAAAAGATGTTCGCGAAGAGACTATAGCGAATGGAATATGTAACGAATTGCGTTACATCACACTTCAAAAAAGTAAATAAAACGTTAATCACAAGTTTGTAATCGCTTTCATTTGGCTATGAAAAATGCGGCTGAGGTTATGTACTTTTCGGTCATCTGAATGGTCTGAGAAACGCGCAATGGGTAGGGGGAAAACGAAAACAGGCGAAGACTTTCGGTGTGAGTTGGCTATAATACCCGGCACTTGTTTGCCACACATTTTAAAGGAAACAAACATGAGCTTACTGAACGTACCGGCGGGTAAAGATCTGCCAGAAGACATCTACGTTGTTATCGAGATCCCGGCCAACGCCGATCCGATCAAATACGAAATCGACAAAGACACTGGCGCGCTGTTCGTTGACCGCTTCATGTCTACCGCGATGTTCTATCCGTGCAACTATGGCTACATCAACCACACCCTCTCCCTGGACGGTGACCCGGTTGACGTGCTGGTCCCGACCCCGTACCCGCTGCAGCCGGGTTCAGTGGTTCGCTGCCGTCCGGTTGGCGTGCTGAAGATGACCGACGAAGCGGGCGAAGATGCGAAGCTGGTTGCGGTTCCGCACACCAAGCTGAGCAAAGAGTACGATCACATCAAAGACGTGAACGACCTGCCGGAGCTGCTGAAAGCGCAGATCACCCACTTCTTCGAGCACTACAAAGATCTCGAGAAAGGCAAATGGGTTAAGGTTGATGGCTGGGATAACGCCGACGCGGCGAAAGCGGAAATCGTGGCCTCTTTCGAGCGCGCTGCGAAGAAGTAATCTCTACCCGCTGTAGAAACAGAAACACCGCCCTCACGGCGGTGTTTTTTTATGGATAAAAACAGCGCCACCCGAGGGTGGCGCTGCTGTTAATCCCGATCCCTGTCTAACCAGTTCCCGGTCTCTATCCGCGTGTGTTCATCCACCGAAAGCTGATACACATACATCCATGCACTGCCGTACGGTGTCTGAATCAATTGACGCTTGTACTCCCCACCAGCGGTACGCAGCTCGTCGAGCTCGGCCAGGGTTTCGGCGTCAATACGGTAAACTTCACCCAGCACCTGGCCCGGACCGGGCACCGCACCAGGGTAGTGCCCCAGACTGTATAGTTGATAATCCTCAACGCTGTGATCGCCCAGCCATTGAGCGTTAGTCATCCAGTGACTGTTACCTTGCTTGCGTCGTAAACTGCCGTAAACAAATATTCGCATTGCTAAAACTCAAACTGATAGAGCAGATCTAGTGCCTGGTCTACGCCAGACACCGCTTCCAGATATAGCTTAGGCATTAGGCGATAGCGTAACGTAAGCGTCGCCAGAGAGTCAAAAATACCCACGCCATACTTCACCTGCAATCCCGGCAGAACATAGCCGCTGACCACCACCTGGGAGGAGTCGCCTACGCCCTGCGTGTCCAATGCCAGATTGCTAACGCCAAAGGTCTCGCCGATTCGACCCACAACCTGTCCGCTCTGGGCAACGCCCAGGCCCACCAGCGCCGACGTCATCGCTGCGCTATCGCTCTGTGTGCTCTCCAGCCCCTGGCCGCGAAGCAGATAGGAGAGCGCCTCCTGCTGCGACATTGCCGGGTCAGAGAAGATCTCCGCCTTCGGTTCGTCGGCGGTTCCGGTCACACGCACACCGGCAATTACGTCGTTTTCGGTGGATTCCGGGTTACGGATCGCTTCGATGTTAAGCAAAGGTTGATCCGGCGGACCCGAGAACAATAACTCACCTTTGCGTACAATCAAATCCTGACCGTACGCGTGGAAGCGACCTTCGGGAATATTAATCTGCCCGTTTAAGCCAAGCCCTTGTTTATCCTGAGCAACTTTAAGATCGCCCGTTAAGCGCGCTTTTAAGCCAAACGCGTCCAGACGCACGTTATTACCCACGTGAACGGTCAAATTACTGTTAATCGGGATGCCCGCGCTCTTCGGCTCCTCCGGCTGCAGCTGGCTATTGAGCATCACCTCGTCGCTGGAGACCCCAACCGCGCTCTCAGGAACGTCGTGGACCACGATGCGCGCCCACGGCACGTCAATGCTGCCGTCAAGGGTGAAGAGCTGCGGCGTGGCTTCAAACACCACGTCCGGGGAGGCATCCAGGCGGACCATCGGCGGGACGGTGATCCGTACCCGGCTGCCCTTCGCCGCAATGCGTGCGCGCCAGTTGTCGATCTGGCTCCAGTCGGCGTTGCCGCTCAGGTTAATCTCGCCCTGGCGGGTGCGAACGACCCCTTGCAGCGTCGAACTCTGGCCGTTGAAGTTCATCGCCACCTGGCTAGGCTGCATCTCAAACGGCATAAAGTTGGCGTCGATATCCACGCCGTTCAGCCCCATCTGGCCAAACAGCTGCGGGCTCTGCACGTTACCCGCCAGCCGCAGGTTGGCATTAAGCGTCCCTGCAGCCTTCTCACCGCGCGAGAAGATAGCGTTGATCATCGCGATAGAGAAGTTGCGGATGTTAACCGTGCCTCCGAGGTTACGTTGCCCCTGGGGATCGGTCACCTGCACCTGGCCGTCGAACTGGCCGTTGTTGGTCAGGCGCATCATCCAGCCGAGATCGGCCCGGTTGTCCTGCAGCTTCGCGTTAAGATTGAGGGTATCGAACGCCACCCGCAGCGGCGCATCGTTGACGGTCTGCGTGACCCGCACGTTACGTCCGGCCAGGGTCACCTCACCCTGCGGCAGTCCCGGTTTAGTGGTGTCCCAGCTGACGTCCGCCCGGCCGCTGAACGATCCGCTGGCCTGGGTGGTATCCGGCATAAAGGGTTTCAGCATCGCCAGATCGAAGCGGTTCAGGTTAACCACCGCCCGCCCCTCTGCGCCTGCGTCCACGGTCTGAGGAACGCACAGCTCTGCGTTAGGGTTGGTCCAGCAGTGCGGCCCAATGCTCACCTTCTGCTCCTGGCCACGGTAGTCCAGGGCGATGGCGCGGTTCAGCGACCACGGCCCGACCGGGGTGGCAAAGCGCGTATCGCTCAGCGTGCCTTTCCAGCGCTGGTTAGCACGGTCAAAACTGCCCGCCAGCCGCAGCTGGCCGGAGACCGGCTCGCCCTGCGCCCGCAGGGTCAGCTCGTGCTGCTTTTCACTGCCTTTGGCGTCCAGGGTAACCAGGCTCAGATTGACGCCCGGCTGCACGATACGCTCCACGCGGGCGGTAAGGTTACCGGCGATCTGATCGGTGGATTTCACGTCGCCCTCAATACGCACGCGGGCGATAGAGAGCGTCTGCCAGCGCAGATTATTGGCAGTGATATCCGTCTGCACCTGCGGCGCATCCACCGTGCCGCGTACTTTCACTAACCCCTTCGCCGTGCCGCCCAGGCCCGGCAGCGCGTTATCCAGCCCCGGCGCATCGATATTGGCATCAAGATTCAGTGCCTTCACACCCAGCTCGCCTTTCACGTCGGCGCTATTGGGCCCCAGCTCGAGGTGTAGCCCCGGTACGGTCCACTGCATATAGCTGTTGCCCTTGAGCGAGCCGTTCACATTTACCCTGTTGTTTTTGACGTTGCCGGTGATTTTCATCTCCGGCACCTCCATCTGCCAGCTGCCACCGTAGAGGCTGCCGCGGGTTTTGATCAGGCCGTTGAGCTTAGAGGGCCAGTCGGGCACCTCTTTCGCCGTATTGATGCCGTCGAGCGTCAGCTCCCCGCGCCAGCTGATAGCCTGCTGCCAGTCGAGCAGCGCCTTCAGCTCGGTTTTCCCCTCCAGCGCGGCGATGGTCAGCTTGTCGAGGTTGATCTGCTGCTCGTTGCCTTTGGCATCCAGCGTGATGGTGGCAGGCGGAACCTGCTGCCCTTTCACCGCCGTGCGGAACGAGAGGGTGTAGTCGGTCATCTTGCCGCTCAGCTTCAGCCGCAGGTCATCCGCCTGATACTGTCGCTCGCCGGTAAAGGGCCAGTAGAGCTGCTCGCTGATGACGTCGAGATTCAGGGGCAGCCCCGCCTCCGCCAGCTGCGTCTTCGCCCGCAGCACCATGTCTACCGGACCGGAGAGATTAACGCCCACGTCAAGGGTTTCGCGCAGCGCGCCGCCGATCTTCAGCTTCACCTTCTCGCCCTTGAGCGGATCGACGTTCAGCGTGCTGTTAAGGGTGATATCTACCGGCCAGCTGTTACTCAGCTGCGCCGTGCCGCTGGCGTTAACCGTACCCTGATTAGAGTCGATATCCAGCGTGTCGAGCCGGGTGTTGCCGTCGATGCTGCTCACCTTCAGCAGCAGGCTGCGCACCAGGATATCGGTATCCCCGGTGAGGCGCAGCTGCTCGCCGCGAAACTCTTCAATATTGAGGTTAAGCGGCAGATGAACGTCGGCCATCTCCGGCAGCACCGGCTTAGAGAAGAGATCCTTCAGCGTTTCACCCAGGGGCTTCTCTTCGGGCTTCGGCTGCTCGATCTTCGGCTCGACGATCTGCTCCTGGGCCACGTCGGCCACCTTCGGCAGGGCAATCAGCAGCCCTTGCAGCGAGGTCGGCTTGAGGGTCAGGTTTTTCTCTTGCCAGTTCAGGCCGGTGGTGAAATCCATCACCGAGACGGTGGTGTTATCGATCTTGATATTGACGTTGTTCAGCGCCACGCGGCTAAGGGTAATCGGATAGGGCGTGGAGAGATCGAGCGGCCCGCTCTCCTCCTCCACCTGCGCGGCAGGCGGCATTTTCGTGCTGTCTACCGTCACGTTAATATCTTTTAGCGACAGATCGTTAACGCACAGGCTGCTGTCCCGCAGGCAGGCAAGCTTTACTGCAAGGTGGATTTCCCCGGCGTTAACCGCCACGCCGGGCTGGTCATAGCGAATATTGCGCAGGGTCAGATCGCGCCAGCCGCCGGTGACCTGGCCGATCTCCAGCCCCGGCACCCAGCGGTTCGCCGCCTTGAACAGAATATGCAGCCCGCTGGTAGTGCCCACCAGAAACGCCACCGCCCCCAGCAGCAGCATAATAAACACCACTACCCCGAGGCTTATCTTCTTCCATAAACTCATAATTCAGGCCCCAGACCGATGTAGAACTGTAGATCGTGTTTTTCGTCGTCTGCGATGGGCAGAGCAAAGTCGAGCTTCACCGGTCCGACCGGCGACTCCCAGCGCACGCCTACGCCCGCGCCAGTTTTAAAGTCGCTGCGGCGGATATCACTTACCGCCTCGCCGCTGTCGACGAAGGCGGCGCCCCACCACTTGCCGGTGACGTTGTACTGATACTCCAGCGAGCCGGTGGCCAGCTTCGAGGCCCCCTTCAGCTTGCCCTCGTCATCCCGGGGCGAGATCGATTTGTACTTATAGCCACGAATGCTGCGATCGCCCCCGGCGAAGAAGCGCAGATCCGGCGGCACCCGATCAAAGTCGCCGGTCTCGATCCAGCCGAGGTTGCCGCGCACGACAAAGCGGTGGCGATCGTAGAGGGTACGGATCCAGACGTTCTGCGCCTGAAGAACGGAGAAGTCAACGTCGGAACCCCAGGCGGTATTGGAGTAGTCAATAGAGTAGCGCTGGGAGTCGCCCCAGGTCGGCATCAGGCCGCCGCGGGAGCGGGTCCGGCTGATCATTACCCCCGGATAGAGCAGCATCGTAGTGTTGGTCACGCTGCCCTGGGTAAAGTGATCCAGGCTCCAGCGCAGGTTAATGGCGCGCTGCCAGCCGCTGGAGAGATCCCAGTAGCGGGAGAGCGCCAGGGTAGTGGAGTCGGCCTCGGTATCGTTGAGATCGGTACGCTTAAAGCCGCCCTGCACCAGGTAGTACTGCTCCAGCGGGTTTTTCAGCAGCGGCACCTTGTAGCTAAAGTCGAGCTGCTGCTCTGGCGCCGAAATACTGGTGGTCGTGGTAAAACTGTGGCCGTAGGAGTTGATCCACGGCTTGCGCCAGGTGGCTTTTACGCGCGGACCGACGTCGGTGGAGTAGCCCACCCCGGTCTCAATCGTATTCTGCGTGCGTGGTGAGACCACACCGTGCAGCGGCAGTACCTTGGTCTTACGGGATTTTTCAAACTCCGGGGCGACAATCACCGAGTTAAACCAGCCGGTAGCGGAGAGTCGACGGTTCAGCTCCGCCAGATCTTTGGTTTGATACTCATCGCCCTCTTTAAAGGGGACGAGGTTTTGCAGATACTCGTCGCGGATCTGCGAGCCTTCAAAGGTCACCTTGCCGAAGCGGTAGCGCTGTCCACTGTCGTAGTCGATATCCCAGAATGCCTGGTGACGATCGAGGGCGATGCCGAGCTGGCTTTTATTGAAGGCGCTGTCGAAGTAGCCTTTGCGCAGCGCGACGCTGGTGAGGCCCTTCTTAAAGCTGTCGTAGTCGTTGTGGTTCAGTACCGTGCCGATCGCCGGACGGGTTTTTAGCAGATCGAGGTAGTCGCGGTCGGTACGCGCTCCGCCGCGCAGGATAACATCAGTCCCCCCCACGCGCACAGGCGTGCCGGGCGAGACGCGGGCGATCAGCACCTGACGGCCCTTCGCCGGCGGTGGACGCAGTTCAAAATCGATGGTCGGCTCATAGTAGCCTAGCGCTTTTAATCCATCGCGGATGGCATCATCAACGCGAGCGCGGAAACGCTGGTCCGCCGTTACTTCGTCACTCTCGATGGTTGAGAGCTGGGCGCGAACGTTTTTTTGCAGCGCGCCCGATAACCCCTCCACCTGCAAACGGACGTTTGCCGCTAAGGCCGTCCCGCTTACCAGCAGCAGAGTAGTGAAACCTAACAGTCGGATGTGTGGCACGTTCTCTCCTGGATATCAGGCCTCCCTGAGGTAAGAAGACCGAAATGCCGCTCCCCGGCTTAACAAATACCCAACATAATGGGTTGAAAAATGGCTGGCTAGCCCAATATTTCTTAATGTTTAAATCTAGCCGTATTTGCAGCATTTATTGTGTTCAATTCAACGCTGCGTTACAACCTCGATCACATATCTGTTCCTGGGAGGCCACACCGTGAGTCTATTTGATAAAAAACACCTTGTTACTCAAGCGGATGCATTGCCAGGACGCAATACACCCATGCCGGTTGCCAACCTGCATGCCGTTAACGAACACTCTATGACTAATGTCCCCGAGGGGATGGAGACCGCGCTGTTTGCGATGGGCTGCTTCTGGGGCGTGGAGCGCCTGTTCTGGGTGCTGCCTGGCGTCTACAGCACCGCAGCAGGCTATGCGGGCGGCTTTACGCCGAATCCGACCTACCGCGAAGTGTGCTCCGGCCAGACCGGCCATGCCGAAGCCGTGCGCGTAGTCTACGACCCGAGCGTGATTAGCTACGAGCAATTGCTGCAGGTCTTCTGGGAGAACCACGATCCGGCCCAGGGCATGCGTCAGGGCAACGACCACGGCACCCAGTACCGCTCGGCTATCTATCCGCTGACGCCGGAGCAGGACGCAGCCGCGAAAGCGAGCCTGGCCCGTTTCCAGCAGGCGATGCGCGCCGCCGGGGACGACCGCACCGTGACCACCGAGATCAAAACCGCTGGCCCGTTCTACTATGCCGAGGACGATCACCAGCAGTATCTGCATAAGAATCCGTACGGGTACTGCGGGATCGGGGGGATAGGGGTCTGTCTGCCGCCGCAGACGGCGGGTTGAAATTGATATAATTTAAGTTGCTGGCCCATAGGCCAGCAACACGTTTTACAATGATGATATAGATAAGTTAATCGATTATGCTACTTTGTGTTAGCACGTCTCAATGATATTTAAACAGAGGACGAGTCAATCCTGGTATATCTGGGTAAAAATACCCCTATATCTTCAGATGAGTACACTCTTCGGTTAACGATGATGAGTGTATCTTCTTGTTTTGCCGCTTTTTTAAGTGTTCCAATTGTCCTAGGCACGGAAGAAATAGTACCTGCTTCCCCCAATATCAGGGATGCGACTTTCATTCTTTGCGACATTTCCGGGTTTTTTTTCTTCATCGCACTACTGGCAGATTTTAAAGCTAAAGAAGCCGTATGCGATGCACTCTGAATAACCTGGAGGACCACGAGAGAAGCCTCTTTTACATCCCCCATATCCACAGATGGCAGTCGCTGCCTTCTAACGTGTTTCTCAGGATCAGATTCTAAAGTATTTTCAATGCCTTCGGAAACATCAGACACTGTGCTTTCAGCCTCTGATCCCTCTCTGGCCAAACTTCCATTTTCCGCACCGAGCTCATCTAATCCAGTTATTGACTCAGAAACTATTTTTCTTTGTTCTTTACTCAACCCTCTATATTCTTTAAATTGATTTATAGATGCGTAAATGTCATCCAAACCAGAGAAAAAATTTGCTCCTGCATTAATCCATCCAAATGCAGCGCTAGCATGGACTAATTTAGCTGCAGCTTCAGGATGTTTTTCTGCGCTATAATAAGCAGCTATGCCGGTTGACATTTGTCCTAACTGTGATACAGCAGATATGACACGAGATGTTTTCGCGATAACCTTTGCCAAAACTTTCACAACTTTAAACACAAATCGGATTGCTCTTATCGCCAATCTTATTATTCCATGCCCACTTGGATCAGTGAAATTTATCGGATCGTTTTCACAGTAGGCGTAAGGGTTAATCCCTCCCACGCCAAATGGACTTTCATTGTCAGGGCAGTTAAAACGCATTAGAATAGGATTATAGGCACGATAGCCGTTACCTAAATGCGAAACGCCAGTAAAGGGATCTGGCCGCTCGCCATTAAAACCTGGAAGTTGACTATTTTGCACGTTGTTTACATTACCAAACGAAGAATAAAAATTAACCTGCTGGGTTTTGCCATCATAAGCCAGCAGCGTACTATTGGTCTTGTTTGTGCCAATCAGTTGTAAAGACATAATTTACGCTCCAATGATTGAATATATTGCTTAGAGTATTCTTACTCTTACCCGTGATTTACTGCGGCATTACCAGTCAGGCCAGGGATAATTCGATCCTGTTGATGCTCACTTTCACGAATCTGGTTAATCAGCTGGGAACCCCGATAGTAGAGATACTGCTCGTCAGTGTTTATCGACTGGTAAACAAGAGTATGCAGAGCGTCATAGCCATAGGTTGCCTTCGCACCATCAGTTGTTTCTACACTAAACAGGCGGCCAGAGGCATCGTATGTTAATAAACGGCCTGCTTCATCGTATTTCAGGCGTCCATCATCATAATAGGAAAGATTAATAACCGGCGGGTACGCTGAGTTCCCTTCGTGCACAATTGACGTTAGCTGTGTGGGATCGCTGCTATTTTCATAGTTAAAGGTCGCAGTGTCTGTTGCACTGCTACTATTCTGCGTAGTACAGGTCTGAATATTATTAAGACTATCATAAACAAATACCTGAGAAGTAAACGACTGCCCGTACCCATCTTTTGGTAAAGAGCTGCCGCTGCAGTCATGTCGATGAAGCCTGTTGCGTAGATCATAATAGTAGCTATTATCACTAAGCAATTCTGCGCCCTGCTCAATTTTAACATGAGAAACCTGATTATTTTCATAATAATCAGTGGTGATAGTAATCTTCTCTCCGCTGTCAGGCGTAATTGTGCGAATGTGCTCACGTCCATAATCATCATAGACAAGTTCTATTTCGAGAGTCGCCACTTCATCTTCTGATTGAGACACTGATTGAGCCGTTTGTGTATAAAGTCGTCCAAAATCGTCGTAGATAAAATTCAGCGTAACGGCGGGATCGCTCATTCCTTGAGGTTTTATTGCATCTTTTCCTGAAAGATAATAGCTTATCCACTGTTGATTACCGTCAATATCGGTATAGCTTACTGGGTTGTTCATTACACTCCAGGTGTAAGAAGGTGATTTGCTTCCGAGACTATTAGTGATAGTCTCAGTAGAAATTTCCCCTGAGCTAAGCCATGTATAGGCGTGTGTTTTCTGCCCGGCTTCGGTAGCCGTATCCAGCAACCCACGATGTTTAAAATAGCTGTAATTCTGCTCTGTGCTTTGCCCGTTATACTCTGCGATAACAGAGGTTAATGCATTCTCTAATAGAGGATCGTATCCATAGGTAAAGACCCGATTTACACTATCGGTAAAGGTATGTGCATCGGGAGTATTATCATTATATGTATAGGACTCATAGCGCCCCCCAACGGTGGAGTTTTGAATTCGTCCTAAGCCGTCGAATTCTCTGCTACCTATCACATAATCTTTACCTTCTACATCAGTCACGGTAATGGTGGTCACGAGTGGATGGCTAAACTGTGCTGCATATTCCTGCGTCACAATAGTCCCGTCAGAGTAGGTGATTTTGTATGCACGATCAAAGTCATCGTAGTCATAAATGATGGGGTTCCCCACCTGGTCTACAGACTTACGTACTCGCTTGAGACCGTCATAATAAGAGTGTGTCCTGGAATACTCATTACCCTCTGCGTCAAATGTAATAACCGATTCAGGTACGTCTTGATTATTCATAACAACTTTATAATGTGATGATATTTTACCCGCAGCGGACTGTAAATAGCTGCTATAGCTATTCTCTACAGAGGAAAACTCTACTATTTTTGACAGGTAGACGTTAGTATCGACACTCTCTCTCCCAGGTAAGAAATTATGTGCACAGGGGCGACCCCAGCTATCATATTGAGTTTTAATATTTACTTCTGCTGTCTGCTTAGTATGTGTATTATCAAAATAGCTATCAGCTATCGTTTCATACTCAACTCGCCCTAATGTATCATAGCGGCGTGATAAGACCGTATTAAACTCTTCCCCAAGCTGGTCTGTTGCGCTTTTCTCGATAGAGATTACTCGCCCCATAGAATCATAATTAAATCGTGAGATACTCCCATCATTATTTATTATCGTGGTACTAATTGCAGTAGTGTTTTCAGAGCCATCAGTTCCATAAGTATAATCAACACTCATACTTCTTTCATAGTCAGCATTACCTTCGTATGCATGCATATAAGAAAACCGACCAGCAGGATCATAATAATAAGTATGTGGCGTACCCTTGATATCGGTCAAAGAAATAATTCGACCTGAATAACAAGAGCGCACCATGACCCCGTTTAATTCAATACCATCACAACTCGTTAACGTCAGTTGGCTTTGGATAACATTATCTTTAGCATCATAATCATACTCTTCCTTTATTAAATGAGGATGATCATCTTCGGAATCGTGATAGTAAACTGTCGTACCTTTATAAATTGGATAGCCATACTTAAACGATGTCTTGTCATCTGAGTAATATTTCGTGTCCAATGTTGTCAACGGCTGTTTATCGGGGGGGTTAGTTCCATTATCGATTAATTTCACCAGCGTCTCTTTATCCTTCACAATCGCGGTAACCATTGGGCGATCGTCCAGCGCCTCAAAAGGGCTGTAGTGATAATAGGTTGCGCGAACAGGCACGTCGTCATAATCCGAGGGCGCAGGGGTAACTTTTTTGCTTTTCATAAGGTTTGCAAAATCGTTTGGATCGCGAGGACAGCCGGTATAGCCATCATCACTATCCACTTCACCATTACTACTGTAAAACTCATAATCGGTCTGGGTACCGTCAGGATCAATCTGCTGCGTCAGATTGCCGAATCCATCATAAATATACTGCGTAACTTCAGTACGTGTGCCGCTGTCGTCCGACCAGGTCAACGTTTGACTCAGCGGATACTGATACTGCGCTGGCAGATCGTCATAGGTGGCATCAGGGTGATCGGACTGATACTTATCAGCATAGTACCAGGTGTCTACCGTGTAGGAAGTGTTACCCTGTTGCACCTCTAACCTGGTTAAAAGATGGTAATTATTGTAGGTATAGGTGGTGGTGATCAGCTGCCCATCGCTGTCGGTTTGCGTCAGCGTTGTGGAGTAGGAGTAGTCCTGCCCTGCCAGGCTATATACGTAGTCAGTTGAGGCATCCCACTGGCCACCCTGCGGAGCATCGTAGCCCAGGTAGTTGGGGAAACCCTGGGGGGTGTCTGGCGTATAGGTTGTTACCATAACGGGTTGGTTAAAGCCGGGATCGACAGATAACTCCGTCACGGCAGGCAATGCACCTTGCCCAGATTGATCGGGGAATAGCATCAGACCATTCGTGGTACCGCTATTATAGATAACTGTTTTTGTGAGCCCGGTAATAGCTACAGTCTGTGTTAATGTCTGTAGCCCCTCTCCCATCCCTACATCTTGATAGTAGTAGTGCCATGCCCTCCCAGGCAGTCCTGAGTGAGAAATAGTAGAGAGGTAGCCATTCCCTTTGCCCAGAGTAATTGAATACTCTTCGGACGAGCCAGGGTAGAAGGTCAGCATCGGTCCTGCGTCATGATCGATTTTTAACAGGGTTACGCCACTGTCGTCGCTAATAGAGGAGATTCCCCAGCCCCATAAGTCGATCGTTTCCCAATCAACAATCAGGGAATAGCCCAGCGCGGTATAGATTCTGGTAGTAACATAAATTCCTGCGTCATACTCCATAAGATCGGTCACGGTGCCGTCATTTTCAGTGACCCGGTAACCGTAGCGGCCTTCCGAAGTTACCATACTGGCAAAATCGAATGTTCTCATCTTATTTTGCTGAACTATAGGGGGGTTAGCCGACCCATCCACACGATAGCTTTCACCTGAAGCCAATAAAAGCTGCCCATTTGTCGCATCATAAATAGTTAGCGCAGGTGCTACACCTATTCCAAAATCATAATAATCCGTTGCAGAGGTAGGCGAGTAGCTAAGTGTGAAATTAAGCTCCGGCCCCATTGCATTATTGCCAATAAGTTGCCCGAGGGTATATTGAAAACTAAACAGACGGGTGCGTGGATCAACATCTTCCGAAGAGGCGCTAACAAAATTCGGTGTTTGAGAATAATAGTTTGCACTCATGACGATACCTCAACAATAAATTGATTATTAATAAAGAGAATCAGCCTGACTTTTATAAAATTAGACGCGTTGCTGTTTTTAAAAAAGTCCCTTTTTTAGAGCGCTATGACTTATATTTAGGCCTGGTAAATCCCCCCTCGCTTTATTTGATCTGGTACGGCCGCATAATTCGGTAACAGACTGTTTTTAAGGGCCTAAAATTCATCAGTGTATAAACATTGTACGCCTGACGCTGGCAGGCCTCCCCCGGCTTACGCTATACTAGCCCTTGGATCGCAGGTCCACTCGCTGTGGATCGGCGTTTAACCTGATGTATTACATGGATTTTCAACCTTCCCTTCTTGAGGATCTGGCCGATGGCTGGATAAGATATGTTAAACAGTATTCTACTGATACTTTGTCTGATTGCCGTAAGTGCGTTCTTCTCGCTGTCGGAGATTTCACTGGCGGCCTCCCGTAAAATCAAACTTAAGCTGCTGGCCGACGATGGCAATATCAACGCCCAGCGCATCCTGAAAATGCAGGAGAGCCCCGGCACCTTCTTTACCGTGGTGCAGATCGGTCTCAACGCCGTCGCCATTCTCGGCGGTATCGTGGGCGACGCGGCCTTCTCCCCGGCCTTTTACGGTGTGCTAATCAACGTGGTGTCGCCAGAGCTGGCGGAGCGGCTGAGCTTTATTATCTCCTTTACCCTCGTCACCGGGATGTTCATTCTCTTTGCCGACCTGACCCCGAAACGCATCGGTATGATTGCGCCCGAAGCCGTGGCTTTGCGCATCATCAACCCGATGCGCTTCTGCCTGTTCGTCTTCCGTCCGCTGGTGTGGTTCTTTAACGGTCTGGCTAACGTGATCTTCCGCATCTTTAAGCTGCCGATGGAGCGTAAGGACGATCTTACCTCCGATGATATCTACGCGGTGTTTGAGGCCGGGGCGCTGGCGGGCGTGCTGCGTAAACAGGAGCACGAGCTGATTGAGAACGTGTTTGAGCTGGAGTCGCGTACCGTGCCGTCATCCATGACCTCGCGTGAAAACGTGATCTGGTTCGATCTGCACGAAGATGAGCAGAGCCTGAAGAGCAAGGTGGCAGAGCATCCGCACTCTAAGTTCCTGGTCTGTAATCAGGATATCGATCATATCGTCGGCTACGTCGATTCAAAAGATCTGCTTAACCGCGTGCTGGCCAACCAGAGCCTGGCGTTGAACAGCGGCGTGCAGATCCGCAACACGCTGATCGTGCCGGATACCCTGACCCTCTCCGAGGCGCTGGAGAGCTTTAAGGCGGCGGGGGAAGACTTCGCGGTGATCATGAACGAGTATGCGCTGGTGGTGGGCATCATTACTCTCAACGACGTGATGACCACCCTGATGGGTGATTTGGTTGGTCAGGGACAGGAGGACCAGATCGTGGCCCGCGATGAGAACTCCTGGCTTATCGACGGCGGTACGCCCATCGACGATGTGATGCGCGTGCTGGATATCGATGAGTTTCCGCAGTCCGGTAACTACGAAACCATCGGCGGCTTTATGATGTTTATGCTGCGAAAAATCCCGAAACGCACCGATTCGGTGAAGTACTCGGGCTATAAATTTGAGGTGGTGGATATCGATAACTACCGCATCGACCAGCTGCTGGTTACCCGGCTCGACAGTAAGCCCACGACGCTGACGCCAAAGCTGCCGGACGCCGAGAACAAAGGCGCGGCGTAAGTGTTGTAGGCCGGGTCAGGCAAAGCCGCCACCCGGCATCGCTGCAACGCCTGACGGCGCTACGCTTGTCAGGCCTACGGCATTCAAAACATCAACGGCCCCATCTGGGGCCGTCTTATTATCTTACTGAACTACTGCATAGCACGTTGCTTACGCCATATCGGTTTGCAGTCGCATCACCTGGCGATTCACTTCAGACATCACAGAATAGTGCTGCTTATCTTTTACTTTCGGGACCAGGATTTTACCCTTGTCGAACTCAAAAGCGCCTACGTCCTTGATATACAACCGTCCACGGAACAGGATCTTCACGTACTTCGCTACCTGGAGCGGATTGTAACGTTGGAAAATTTTCATTCTTCTATCTCTCCTGCTGAATCTTACGCTCAAGCGACGCCACAATTGGCTCGACTTTGATGAACGCAAATTTTGTTGCCCAGTGACTATAGACCACAAACTCATTGATACCCAGCATGCATAAGTTTATTTACCGTTTGATGACAATTAATCAGAATTTTCTATCCTGGGCGACGAGCACAACAGTATAAGGCATGGTTTTTGCGCAAATGTGTGCGTCCGCCCGCAAACTGGCACCCCATTTGCGAGAAAAGAAGATTAATTGCACTTATCATTAAAGGCAGAGACCAAGTGGTCGGATCACCTGCACTGAATAAGGGAAACATGATGACGTTACGCAACACTCTGGCTGTAACCTGCCTGCTGCTGCCGCTGGTGGCCTCGGCTCACCGTTTCGAAGAGAACCAGCGCGTGCCACCGGTTGGCGTGGCCGATCGGGGAGAGCTGGTCTTCGATAATAATAAGTTTAGCTACAAAAACTGGAATAGCGCGCAGTTGACCGGAAAAGTTCGCGTGGTGATGCACATTGCGGGTCGCACCTCGGCGAAAGAGAAAAATGCGGCGCTGATTGAAGCGATCAAATCGGCGAATCTGCCGCACGACCGGTATCAGACCACCACAATTATCAATACCGATGATGCCATTCCCGGCTCCGCGATGTTTGTACGCAGCAGCATTGAGAGCAATAAGCAGCTCTACCCCTGGTCACAGTTTATCGTCGATAGCGAAGGAGTAACACGCAAGGCCTGGCAGCTGCAGGAGGAGAGCTCCGCCGTTGCGGTGTTGGATAAAGAGGGGCGCGTGCATTATGCCAAAGATGGCGCGCTGACTCAGCAGGAGTCGCAGCAGGTGATTGCCCTGCTGCGTAAGCTGCTGGAGAGCTAAAGATTAAAAGATAGAGACGCGGAAACCGGGGTTGAGGAAGGATTCACGCGGCGTGTAGTCCAGCGTTTTCCCCTGCCAGTCATGGACGTGCGCCCCGGCAGCGACGGCTACCGCGTGACCCGCGGCGGTATCCCAGACGCTGGTTGGCCCGAAGCGGGGATAGAGCTGCGCCTCGCCCTCTGCCACCAGACAGAACTTGAGCGACGAGCCGATTGCCGTGGTCTGATGTTCACCCATCTGTTCCAGATACTCTTTCAGCTCGGTATCATTCGCGGCATGAGAGCGGCTGATCACCACCCGTGGCGGGCGGGCCTCACGCACCTGGATCGGATTACGGATATTGTTCTCCTCTTTCCACGCCTTACCCTCCGCCGCGCTGTACATCACTTTCAGGACCGGGGCATAAACTACCCCCAGCACCGGCTTACCCGCTTCGATCAGCGCGATATTGACGGTAAACTCACCGTTGCGCTTGATGAACTCTTTGGTGCCGTCCAGCGGATCCACCAGCCAGTAGCGCTGCCAGTGCTGACGAACGTCCCAGGCGGGCGGATCCTCCTCCGAGAGCACCGGGATATCCGGAGTAAGTGCTTGCAAACCTTTGACAATCACCTTGTGGGCTGCGATATCAGCTGCGGTGACCGGTGAATCGTCGGTTTTACGGTTCACGTCTATCGGGCTGCTCCCGTCGTAAACCTGCATGATGGCTTCGCCCGCTTCCCGCGCGAGCTGACAAATGGCTTCTAACATTCTCCACCTCTCTGTGTCAGTGGTTTTAACTCGTTGTTTTAGTTATACCGTATCATGACCAGAACTACCATCTGTGAGCACACCTGCGGTTTTATTGCTCACTTTTATGGCAAGATTCACAAATTCGTAAGCAACCTAATGTAAATACATTCTCTTTTGTGGATTAGATCTAAAAGGACGCTCTGATGATTAAGTTTAGTGCAACGTTTCTGGCCATGCTGACGGCGGTCGGCGCCCAGGCCGCCACTGTGGATCTTCGCCTGCTGGAAACCACCGATCTGCACAGCAACATGATGGACTTTGACTACTACAAAGATACGCCCACGGAAAAGTTCGGCCTGGTGCGCACCGCAACGCTAATTAATGCCGCCCGCCAGGAGGTTGCTAATAGTGTGCTGGTGGATAACGGTGACGTGATTCAGGGCAGTCCGCTGGGGGACTATATGGCGGCCAAGGGGTTAACCCAGAACGAGGTACATCCGGTCTATAAGGCGATGAATACCCTCGACTACGCGGTAGGCAACCTCGGCAACCATGAATTCAACTATGGCCTGGATTACCTGCACCGCGCCCTGTCAGGGGCGAAGTTCCCCTACGTTAATGCCAATATCATCGATGCGAAAACGCAACAGCCATTGTTCACGCCCTATCTGATCAAAGAGACCACGGTTAAGGATAAAGAGGGCAAAACCCAGACCCTGCGCATTGGCTATATCGGCTTTGTACCGCCGCAGATCATGACCTGGGATAAAGCCAACCTCAGCGGTAAGGTAACGGTTAACGACATTACCGAGACCGCGCGTAAGTACGTTCCGGAGATGCGCAGCAAAGGGGCGGACGTTGTGGTAGTAATCGCTCACTCCGGGCTTTCAGCGGAGCCGTACAAGGCGCTGGCAGAGAACTCGGTCTACTACCTCAGCGAGGTACCCGGCGTTGATGCCATCCTCTTTGGTCACGCCCATGCGGTCTTCCCTGGTAAAGACTTTGCCGATATTAAAGGCGCGGATATCGCTAACGGTACCCTTAACGGCGTGCCGGCGGTGATGCCGGGTATGTGGGGCGATCATCTTGGCGTGGTGGATTTAGTGCTGAATAACGATAGCGGCAAATGGCAGGTGACGCACTCCCGCGCCGAGGCACGCCCCATCTACGATGCGGCGGCGAAGAGGTCGCTGGCGGCAGAAGACAGCAAGCTGGTTTCGGTCCTCAAAGACTCCCATGACGCCACTCGGGAGTTTGTCAGCAAACCTATCGGGAAGTCCGCCGATAACATGTACAGCTATCTGTCGCTGGTGCAGGACGATCCCACCGTGCAGGTGGTCAACATGGCGCAGAAGGCCTACGTGGAGCGCTATATTCAGGGCGATCCGGATCTCGCCTCGCTGCCGGTGCTCTCCGCCGCCGCACCATTCAAAGCGGGCGGTCGCAAGAACGATCCGGCCAGCTTCGTTGAGGTGGAGAAGGGACAGCTGACCTTCCGTAACGCCGCCGATCTCTACCTCTACCCCAATACGCTGGTGGTGGTAAAAGCGAGCGGGAAAGAGGTAAAAGAGTGGCTGGAGTGCTCCGCCGGGCAGTTTAACCAGATCGATCCCCACAGCAGCAAGCCGCAGTCGCTGATTAACTGGGATACCTTCCGCACCTATAACTTCGACGTGATTGACGGCGTCAGTTATCAGGTGGATGTCACCCAGCCTGCCCGCTATGACGGCGAATGTCAGAGCCTGAATCCGCAGGCGGAGCGCATTAAAAACCTGACCTTTAACGGCAAGCCGATCGATCCCAACGCCACCTTCCTGGTAGCGACCAACAACTATCGCGCCTACGGCGGCAAGTTTGCCGGGACGGGGGAGAGCCACATCGCTTTTGCCTCGCCGGACGAGAACCGCTCCGTGCTGGCGGCGTGGATAAGCGCCGAGTCAGCCCGCGCGGGGGCCATCCACCCGGCGGCAGACAACAACTGGCGTCTTGCGCCGATCCACAGCGATACGCCGCTGGATATTCGCTTTGAGAGCTCCCCCTCCGCTAAAGCGGCGGCGTTTATCAAAGAGAAGGCCCAATACCCGATGAGCCAGGTCGGTAGCGATGATATCGGGTTCGCCATTTACAAAGTTAATCTAAACGCGAAGTAACCCGCAGGCCCGGCAAGCGTGAGCGCCGCCGGGCGTTTTCCCCTCTATATCTACGCCGCCCGCTCGTCGCGCCTCGCCAGCACCTCCGGCAGGTTTAGCTCAATCCAGTCGGCGAGTGCGGCGACTTTCTCGCTTACCTCCTCACCCAGCGGCGTCAGGCTGTACTCAACGTGTGGCGGCACCACTGGATACGCCACCCGGTTGATAAAGCCGTCCTGCTCCAGCCACTGTAAGGTTTGCGCCAGCATCTTCTCGCTGACGCCGCCCATCTTGCGGCGCAGATCGCTAAAGCGATGCGTACCGTCGCGCAGGGCCACCATCACCAGCACGCCCCAGCGGCTGGTGAGATGTTTAAGCACGTCGCGGGAGGGGCACTGCTCGGCGAACAGGTTGCCTTCACGCAGCCGTTCGCTTAGCGTTTGGGGTGCGTTAGTTATTTTCATACTTACCTTTTTGTACGTACTTACTAAAAGTTAGTTAGGGTGCTAGTGTGCCATAACTCACTACCGACAAGAAGGAGAATCACATGATCGCAATTACCGGCGCCACCGGCCACCTGGGCCAGCTTACCCTTACCGAACTGCTGAAAACCGTTCCCGCCAGCCAGCTGGTGGCCATTGTGCGTAATCCGGCGAAAGCCGAAGCCCTGGCCCAGCAGGGCGTCACCGTGCGTCAGGCTGAGTATGGCGACCAGGCCGCGCTCACCGCCGCCCTTGAGGGCGTTGAGAAGCTGCTGCTGATCTCCTCCAGCGAAGTGGGCCAGCGCGCGATTCAGCACCGTAACGTCATTAATGCAGCGAAGTCCGCGGGTGTAAAATTCATCGCCTACACCAGCCTGCTGCACGCCGATCGCTCCCCGCTGGGCCTGCACGTTGAACACGTGGAGACCGAACAGTATCTGGCGGCCTCCGGCATCCCCTACGCCCTGCTCCGCAACGGCTGGTATAGCGAAAACTATCTAGCCAGCGCCCCGGCAGCGTTAGCGCACGGTGTATTTATCGGCTCCGCCGGGGAAGGTAAAATCGCCTCCGCCACTCGGGCTAACTATGCGGCGGCAGCAGCTAAGGTGATAAGCAGTGAAGGCCATGCGGGCAAGGTGTACGAGCTGGCGGGCGATGAGGCCTGGACCCTCAGCGATCTGGCGGCAGAGTTAAGCAAGCAGAGCGGCAAACCGGTGGTTTATCAGAATCTCAGCGAGGCTGATTTTGCGGAAGCGCTAAAAGGCGCGGGCCTGCCAGAGGCGTTCGCTAACCTGCTGGCAGACTCAGACGTGGGTGCCGCAAAAGGCGGCCTGTTTGATGACAGCCGCACGCTAAGCACGCTGATTGGCCGTCCGACCACGCCGATTCGTGACAGCATTCGCGAGATCGTCTGACCTTACAGCAACGTTAATTTTTGTAGCATCCCAGCGGGTCATTCCTGATAATGAAGCGATGACCCGCGTGGAGAGAACCAGTGCAAGGTGTACCGGAACAGTTCAGCGATAAAAAAGACAGCGCCCGCTTTCGCCATCTGGCACAGTTTCCGGGCGTCGAACTGTATCACGCGCATATCTCCCGCTACGTCTTTGAGCCGCATACCCATGAAGCTTTCGGCATCGGTACGATAGAGGCGGGTGCGGAGCGCTTTCGCTATCGCGGCGCGCAGCACGTTGCCCCTGCCTGTTCGGTGGTCACCATGAACCCCGAGGAGCTGCATACCGGCGAGGCAGCCACTGCTGACGGCTGGCGCTACCGGATGATCTATATTGAGCCGGATCGGCTTGAGCAGATAACCGGGATCCGCCACTGGTGGTTCGCTGAGGCTACCCGCTACGATCCGCTCCGCTCCCGGCAGATTTTTACGCTTATCCACCATCTCTGGCAGAGCGACGATCCCCTCGCTCAGCAAGGTCTGCTGCTGGATCTCATTGACGCCTTCAGGCCGCTGGCGCACCACGCGCCGGTGCCGGTAGAGGGAGCGCACCGCTTCGAGCGCGTACGCGACTACCTGCACGACAACTATATGCACACCCTGACCCTTGATGAGCTGGCGCAGGTGGTCTCGTTGAGTCCCTATCACTTCCAGCGCCAGTTCAAAGCCCATTTTCACGTCACGCCGCACCAGATGCTGATGGCGATCCGCCTGTGGCGGGCGAAACATTTTCTCACCCAAGGCATGCCCGCCGCCGACGTTGCCGCCACCACCGGGCTGACCGATCAGTCGCACCTCACCCGCGCTTTCACCCGCCGCTATGGCATTACGCCGGTGCGCTACCAGAAACAGGTGGTCCGGCGCTAATGCGCAATCTCATACAATACGCCCGCCTGCTCCCTTCCTACACTAGATGCAGATTTAAATAAATGGATGGAACAAATGATTAGCGGTGTGTTGTATGCCCTGCTTGCAGGTTTAATGTGGGGACTGATTTTTGTCGGGCCATTAATTGTGCCGGAGTACCCGGCGCTGTTGCTGTCGATGGGGCGCTACCTGGCGCTGGGGCTTATCGCTCTGCCGCTGGCGTGGCTGGGCCGTCAGCGTTTGAAAAAGCTGAGCCGCCGGGACTGGCTCTCCGCGCTGGAGCTGACCATGATGGGTAACCTGATCTACTACGCCTGCCTGGCAAGCGCCATTCAGCGTACCGGCGCACCCGTATCAACTATGATTATCGGCACGCTGCCCGTGGTGATCCCGGTTTTCGCCAACCTGCTCTACAGCCATCGCGACGGCAAGCTGGCCTGGTCGAAGATGGTTCCCGCCCTGGTGTGTATCGCTGTCGGCCTGGCGTGTGTGAATATTGCTGAACTGCGTCACGGTGTGGCGAATGTGGATGGATGGCGCTACGTCTCCGGTATTCTGCTGGCCATCATCGCCGTGGTGTGCTGGGCCTGGTATGCCTTGCGTAATGCCTGCTGGCTGCGAGAGAATCCGGACAAAAATCCAATGATGTGGGCCACCGCGCAGGCGCTGGTTACCCTGCCCGTCTCGCTGATTGGCTACGTCGCGGTATGCGGCTGGTTAAGGCTGGATCAGCCTGAATTTGCGCTACCGTTTGGACCTCGGCCCTGGGTTTTTGTGGGATTAATCGTGGCGATCGCCGTGCTCTGTTCGTGGGTAGGCGCACTGTGCTGGAACGTTGCCAGCCAGAAGCTGCCGACGGTGATCTTAGGTCCGCTGATTGTCTTTGAAACCCTGGCGGGACTGCTCTATACCTTCCTGCTGCGCCAGAGCCTGCCGCCCGTGCTGACCGCATCCGGTATTCTGCTGCTGGTCGTGGGTGTGACCCTGGCCGTGAGGGGAAAACCGGTTCAGTAGGCCGGGCAAACGGCGTGCCGCCCGGCATTATAGCCTCAACACAATAACGCCCGGTGGCGCTACGCTTACCGGGCCTACAAACCACTCCGTGCCCAATGTAGGCCGGGCAAACGCCGTGCCGCCCGGCGGTTTATCGGTTAAGCGTTAGCCATATCTGCCTGGCGACGGGTAGTTTTAAATACCGCGACCGCCTCGCTCAGGCGAGCGGACTGCTCTTCCAGCGCCGCGGCCGCCGCCGCAGACTCCTGCACCAGCGAGGCGTTCTGCTGAGTCACGCGATCCATCTCCGCTACCGCCTGGCCGACCTGATCGATGCCGCGGCTCTGCTCATCCGAAGCGGACGCAATTTCACCCATGATGTCGGTCACGCGGGTGACGGCGTTAACGATCTCGGCCATCGTCTCACCGGCCTGATTCACCAGCGCCGAGCCTGCGTCGACCCGGTCGCCAGAGTCATCAATCAGGCCTTTGATCTCTTTCGCTGCCTGAGCGCTGCGCTGGGCAAGCGTACGTACCTCCCCGGCAACCACGGCAAAGCCCCGGCCCTGCTCGCCGGCACGCGCCGCTTCTACCGCCGCGTTCAGCGCCAGAATGTTGGTCTGGAAGGCGATCCCGTCAATCACGTTGGTGATCTGAGCAATCTTGTTGGAGCTGGTGGCGATCTCATCCATTGTCCGCACCACGCTCGCTACCACGCTGCCACCTTTCTTCGCGGTAGAAGAGGCATCCAGCGCCAGACGGGAGGCCTGGCGGGCGTTGTCGGCATTCTGCTTCACGGTAGCCGTCAGCTGCTCCATGCTGGCCGCCGTCTCTTCCAGGGAAGCGGCCTGCTGCTCGGTACGGGAGGAGAGATCGTTGCTGCCCGCGGAGATTTCGCTCGCCCCGGTATAGATTACGTCGGCCCCGTCACGTACCACACCAACCGTATTTGCCAGCGCCGCCTGCATCTCCTTCACGTTACGTGCCAGCAGCGCCATTTCGTTTTTGCCCTCGGCGGCAATCGACCGGGTCAGATCGCCCGCGGCGATAGCGCGGATATGGCCGAGCACCTCATCCAGCGGCTGCAGCAGCACACGGCGCATCGCAATCCAGCTGATAATAATCACGGCGATCACCACCAGCATGATCGCTGAGAGGATCCACAGGATACGTTTGTAGTCGTTCTCGTTATCTTTAACGCCCCGGCTGGCCAGGTCCGCCTGCGTCGTGCGCCATTCACGGTAGACCGCCTGCATCGCCTTCTGCTTCTGCTCGGCGTTCTGCTTGAACATCCCCGCCAGATCGCCCTGCGCTAACAGGGTGTTCATCTGGGCCAGGGTTGTAGAGTAGTTGCGATACTGCTCTTCCAGACGGTCAGCCATATGCTCGTCCATCCCGGGCGTTTCCGGCAGCGCATAGTAGATATCGTAATGACGCTGGGCGTCTGCCAGCAGGTTTTTGGCTATGGTAACCAGCTCGCTGAGCTGCCCGCCGTTGATCTGGCTCGCCTCGCTGCTTTGCAGACGCAGCATGCCCCGGTTCAGGGTCACGCGGGCCTGGTTCAGGCTAATCCAGGCGTCGGTAAATTCAGCGACGTTCTGGCTGGAGAGCTGGGAGACATTGAAATTATCTTTATCGTTATTAAGCGCGGTGATGAACACGCTCGCTGAAATCACCTGCATGACGCCAAGCGCCAACAGGACTGAAATCAGCAGGGTAATGACTTTCATACGTTTAAACATGTATTGCCTTTTAGGATGCAGGATATTGTCTGGCCTGTATCTATCGGCAGGTATGGCGGCTTCTTGAACATAATTGTGAAGCACATCTCATTTTTACCCCTGCCGCTAAAGGGTTATAGCCTCTTTTTAAAGATGCATTTAAAATGCATCTTATTATATCCACATTGAGGTAACTGCTATGGCCTTTCGCGACCAATCTTTAGGTGAGCTGGCGCTCTCTATCCCCCGGGCCTCGGCCCTGTTCCGTCAGTACGATATGGACTACTGCTGCGGCGGTAAGCAGACGCTGGCTCGTGCAGCGCAGCGTAAAGCGCTGAACGTTGAGGAAATTGAGGCGGCGCTGGCGAAGCTGGCCGAGCAGCCGGTAGACAAAGAGTGGCGCGTGGCCCCGCTGGCCGAGATTATCGATCACATCATTGTGCGCTATCACGACAGGCACCGCGAGCAGCTGCCGGAGCTGATCCTGCAGGCCACCAAGGTTGAGCGCGTTCATGCCGATAAACCGAACGTGCCGCGCGGGTTGACCAAATACCTGACTCTGCTGCATGAGGAGTTGACCAATCACATGATGAAGGAGGAGCGGATCCTCTTCCCGATGATCAAGCAGGGCCAGGGCAGCCATGCGGCGGGACCGGTAAGCGTGATGGAGAGTGAGCACGATGAGGCGGGCGAGCTGCTGGAGGTCATCAAGCACACCACCCATAACGTGACGCCGCCGCCGGAGGCCTGCACGACGTGGAAGGCGATGTATAACGGGATTAACGAGCTGATTGACGATCTGATGGAGCACATCAGCCTGGAGAATAACGTGCTCTTCCCGCGCGCCTTAGCTGGGGAGTAAACAAAAAGGCCCGGCAGCGCTACGCTTGCCGGGCCTGGAGACTGTCTTACTTACGGAAACTCTCTACGCGCTTCTTGCCCACCAGCAGCCAGAACGCGCCCAGCACCACAAACCACAGCGGCGTGACGATCAGCGCCTGACGGGTATCCTCTTCCAGGGTCAGCAGCACCAGCACAAAGGCGAAGAACGCCATGCACACCCAGCACATTACCTTGCCCAGCGGCATCTTGTAGATCGACTTCGCGTGCAGCTCCGGACGACGCTTACGGTAGACCAGGTACGAGCAGAGGATAATGGTCCAGACGAACATAAACAGGATCGCCGACACGGTGGTGATCATGGTGAACGCTTCAATTACGCTTGGGTTAACGTAGAGGATCACCACGCCGCCCAGCAGGCAGATGCAGGAGAAGGTCAGGCCGGTTGCCGGTACGGCGCGCTTCGACAGCTTGCCGAAGCTCTTCGGCGCCACGCCGTCCTGCGCCAGGCCAAACAGCATTCGGCTGGTGGAGAAGACGCCGCTGTTCGCCGAGGAGGCAGCCGAGGTCAGCACCACAAAGTTGATAATGCTCGCCGCCGCCGGCAGGCCCACCAGCACAAACAGCTCAACGAACGGGCTTTTGTTCGGTACCACGGAGCTCCACGGCGTCACGGACATGATCACAATCAGCGCGAAGACGTAGAACATAATGATGCGGATAGGGATAGAGTTAATCGCCCGCGGCAGTGATTTCTCCGGATCTTTGGTTTCCGCCGCCGTGGTGCCTACCAGCTCAATACCGACAAAGGCAAAGACCGCAATCTGGAAACCAGCAAAGAAGCCGCTCAGCCCTTTCGGGAACCAGCCGCCGTCATCCCACAGGTGGGTAAAGGAGGCCTGAACGCCGGTCGGCGACTGGAAGTTCATCAGCACCATCACCACGCCTACGACAATCAGCGACACGATGGCGACGATTTTAATCATCGCAAACCAGAACTCCATCTCGCCAAACAGCTTCACCGTCGCCAGGTTAAGGCTCAGCAGCAGCAGGATCACCGCCAGCGAGGCCACCCAGTCCGACAGTCCGGGGAACCAGAATTGGGCGTAAGCGGTGATGGCCACCACGTCCGCCATGCCGGTCACCACCCAGCAGAACCAGTAGGTCCAGCCGGTAAAGTAGCCTGCCCACGGGCCGAGCAGATCGGCGGCAAAGTCGCTAAACGACTTGTACTCGAGGTTGGACAGCAGTAGCTCGCCCATCGCGCGCATAACGAAAAAGAGCATAAAGCCGATGATCATATAGACAAATATGATCGACGGGCCGGCAAGACTGATTGTTTTACCCGATCCCATAAACAGCCCGGTACCGATGGCACCTCCAATGGCAATAAGCTGAATATGACGGTTAGTGAGATGACGCCGTAGCGACTGCTCGGCCGGAGCCTGCTCGTCGGTAGCGACTTTGATCTGATCTACCATGTGTTTATTTCCTGTACCTGTCTGTGTTGTTGAGGCTCTTCTGGCCTTTCATCGCTGACGCCGCAGGGCGCCTGAATGTGGACTCATCGATATTAGGTAAGAATCGGAGGGATGAATACTGCGATTTATAGGCAATGTTACACTTATGTTAAAAATGAGTGTGATATCACACCCCTACCTTGATTTGGCTCACAAAAAT
The DNA here is from genome assembly GCF_032052675.1 of Pseudescherichia sp. Taxonomy (NCBI): domain Bacteria; kingdom Pseudomonadati; phylum Pseudomonadota; class Gammaproteobacteria; order Enterobacterales; family Enterobacteriaceae; genus Pseudescherichia; species Pseudescherichia sp. Next base: position 46,477 of record NZ_DAMBWA010000019.1, on the reverse strand, counting down.
ACACGCAAAAAAAGCATTTGCAAGATTAAGTATCGACATTTATGTAAAGAGTGGAGGATATGCGGAGGTATCGCTTCCTCTCCCCATTTAGGGAGAGGAATCGTTTAGCAGCGTTACAGGATTTCCAGCAGCTCGACTTCAAACACCAGGGTGCTGAATGGCGGAATCGATGCGCCCGCGCCACGCTCACCGTAGGCCAGGTTCTGCGGAATGGTCAGCTCCCACTTAGAGCCTACCGGCATCAGGGTCAGCGCTTCGATCCAGCCTGGGATCACGCCGTTAACCGGGAACTCTGCCGGCTCGCCACGGGCTACGGAGCTGTCGAAGACTGAACCGTCCGTCAGCTTACCGGTGTAGTGCACGCGCACGCGGTCGGTACGTGCCGGAATAGCGCCCTCGCCCTGCTTGATTACGCGGAACTGCAGGCCGGACTCGGTGCTGTTCACGCCTTCACGCTCGCGGTTCTCGTCCAGATACTTCACGCCCTCTTCAGCCATCGCGGCAAAGCGCTCGCGACGCACCGCATCGGCACGCTCGTGAATTTCACGCAGCGCACGATGAACAACATCCACCGGCACAGCAGGCTGTTTTCCTGCCAGCGCGTCGGCAATACCGGCAACCAGCGCTTCCGGCAGCAGGCCCTGGAGGCCAGACTCGCTCAGCTGCTGGCCTACCTGCAGGCCGATACCGTAACTTGCCTGTGCTTCGATAGTGTCAAACGTCGGGGTTGTCATGGGTTTTCCTTTCATCGTATTAAAAGTAGCGGGCAGCATAGCAGCCGCGCCGCACCGGGTAAAACTTTGTCGCAGGGAGGGTGACAAATCGCAGCGAAAAAGAAACAATAGAGAGGGTAAGATTATTCCCGATCCCAGGTCACGAAAGAGCGCTTTACTACGCGAGTCAGGCAGTTAGCAATCTATACTCAGTGATACAGGAAAATAACGACGCGGAGCAGGAGGAAAGCCATGCCCGGGCGATTTGCACTGAAACCGACTCTGGCGAAAATCTGGTACGCGCCGGACAATTTTCGCATTATGGATCCGCTGCCCCCTGCGCACCGTCGCGGCATCATTATTGCGGCCCTGCTGATTATCATCGGCTTTTTATTGCCTTCAGGGGACAACGGCGACAATGCGCCCGTCAGGCGCGACGCGCAGCTGGATATCGCCCCTTCCCAGCCTGCGCCCACCGCCCAGCCTCAGCTCGCGCCAACGGTAAGCGATCCCCAGCAGGTTGCACCGGTGACCCCAGAGCCGATCCAGGAGCAGCCGGAAGATACGCAGACCAACGCCGCACAGAATAACGTCGTGCAGCCCTTCCAGGAGTCAGGGGGTATCGATCAGCAGTGGCGGACCTACCGCGTGGCATCGGGCCAGACCCTGGCGCAGCTCTTTCGCGATCACAACCTGCCGGCAACGGATGTTTACGCGATGGCCCAGGTGGAAGGCAACGGCAAACCGCTTAGCACGCTGCAAACCGGCCAGGTGGTGAAGATCCGCCAGAACGCCAGCGGCGTGGTCACCGGCCTGACAATTGAAACCGGCGAGGGTGAGGTGCTGTTTACCCGCCAGGCGGATGGCAGCTTTATTCGCGCCCGCTAACGTATCCACGCTTCCCCGGTGGCGCTAACGCTCACCGGGGCCACGTCTCTTGTCGGCCGGATAAGCGAAACGCCATCCGGCGTTTTCCCGATTCATACTTTAGGTTTGTTAACCCACCAGATGCCCGAGCAGACCAGCACCAGCGCAATGGCGTATTTCATCTCAAGGATATTCTCCCCAAGGAAGATCGCCGACAGCACCGTGCCCGCGACCGGGATGACAAAGTTAAACGGCGCAATCATGCTGACGCGGTTGTACTTGAGCAGCACGCTCCACAGGGCAAAGGCAATGGATGAGAGCAGCGTCAGATAGCCGAGCAGCGCCGCCGCCTTCACGCTATGCACCGCCAGCGTGCCGCCGGTAAGATAGCCCCCCAGCACCAATACCCCACCGCCAAACGCCAGCTGCCAGCCGGTCATCACCGTTGGATCGACGGTTTGCGAGATGCGTTTGCCATACAGCATTGAGGCCGAAAGGATAAACGCCGCCAGTACCACAAAGCCGTCTCCCATCATGCTAAAGCTGAAATCCAGCAGTGAATGGTTGACGTTCACCAGCATCACCCCGGCAAAGCCCAGCACGCAGCCGATGCTCTTGTTGTAGCTGAGCCTGTCGTTTTTATAGATCAGGTGGGCCAGCAGCACGCTGAAGAAGGTGCCCGTGGCGTTCATGATCGAGCCCTTCACCCCGGTGGTAAAGGCGAGGCCGATATAGAAGAAGATGTACTGAATCGAGGTCTGCGTCAGGCCCAGGAACGCGATCTGGCCATACTGGCGCGGGCTGAGCCGGGCGATGGGTTTACGCTGCGCCATCGCAAACAGCAGCAGCAGAAGACCGGCAAACAGGAAGCGGTAGCCAGCAAAGACGATCTTCGAGGGGATATCGTCGGTGGCGATAGCAAAGAGTTCATAGCCGCTCTTAATGGCGGGATAGGAGCTCCCCCAGAGCAGGCAGCAGAGCGTAGCCCCGGCATAGGCGACGTTTCGACGGGCAAAAGCCGGTACTGAAGAGACTGTTTCCATTTCCTCACCAAAATTAAAATCGCGTTTTAATTTATTATCGGGGAAGGGGTGAGGAATTGATACCCGACACCGTTGGGAGTGTCGACGGGGTCGCAAAAAGCAAAACGCCTGCACAAGGCAGGCGTTTCAGTGTTATCTCAAACGAGAGTCGCAGATTACTCAGCAACCACGTTGATGATAACTTTAGCGAACACTTCGCTGTGAACCTGGAAGTCCACTTCGTGCTCACCAGTGGTACGCAGAACGCCGTTCGGCAGACGAACTTCGCTCTTAGCCACGTCAACGCCAGCTGCAGTTACAGCGTCAGCGATGTCGCGAGTACCGATGGAACCGAACAGTTTACCTTCGTCGCCTGCTTTAGACGCGATGGTAACGGTGCCCAGTGCGTTGATTTTCTCAGCGCGAGCTTCAGCAGCGGTCAGAACGTCAGCCAGTTTAGCTTCCAGTTCAGCACGGCGTGCTTCGAAGAATTCAACGTTTTTCTTGGTAGCAGGAACAGCTTTGCCCTGCGGTACCAGGAAGTTACGAGCGTAGCCCGCTTTAACGTTAACCTGGTCGCCCAGGCTACCGAGGTTTGCTACTTTATCAAGCAGAATAACTTGCATTACCTTATCCTCTCAAAGTCGTATTAATGGACCGTGCCCGATTACTGATGACGATCAGTGTACGGCAGCAGGGACAGGTAGCGAGCGCGTTTGATAGCGCGAGCCAGCTGACGCTGGTATTTTGCACGGGTACCGGTGATACGGCTTGGGACAATCTTACCGCTTTCGGTGATGTAGTTTTTCAGCGTTGCGATATCTTTATAGTCGATCTCTTGAACGCCTTCCGCGGTGAAACGGCAGAACTTGCGACGACGGAAATAACGTGCCATTTGGCTAGTCTCCAGAATCTATCAATTCAATCTGCTCGGCATGCAGAACCAGTTTGCTCAGGCCATTCTTTGCCTTATGGCAGCTAATGAACCCCTGCACGGTAACTGCGCTACCGACCGTTATACTGTGAGTAATGGCCTGGTTCTCTTGCCCGCTGATTATTACAGGCATTTGACACCACGCCTGCCGGTGAAAACCGGCCTCCTCCTGCACAGAACGATGCTCAAGCACGAACTGGCAGTGAGGGATCCCTGATGGGCTGACCTTACGAAGGGGCATCCTGCACACGGTGCCGGACAACACCAGACGGTTGGTCATCAGAAATTACTCTTCAGAATCCCCAGCATCTTCAGCATCTGCGGTTTCGTTAGCGAAATCATCGCGACGCTCACGGCGCTCGTCTTTCGCTTTAACCATCGGAGATGCTTCAGTAACAGCGTTTTTGGTACGCATAACCATGCTGCGGATAACGGCATCGTTGAAGCGGAAGTTAGTTTCCAGCTCATCGATCGCTTCCTGCGGCGCTTCAACGTTCAGCAGAACGTAGTGTGCTTTGTGCAGTTTGTTGATCGGATAAGCCAGCTGACGGCGGCCCCAGTCTTCCAGACGGTGGATCGTGCCTTCTGCTGCAGTGATAGCACCAGTGTAACGCTCGATCATGCCCGGAACCTGTTCGCTCTGGTCAGGATGGACCATAAAAACGATTTCGTAATGACGCATCGAATTGCTCCTTACGGATTATTCAGCCTCCTGTCAGGGTCAGCCGCGGCCCATGGAAGCAAGGAACGTGTTTGAAAGGCGGCTGAAAAATTGACGCGTAATCATACTTGCGAAGCCAGACGAACTCAAGGTGATTGCGCAAATAATTCGCACAAAGCGTGAAGTGCGCTTTTTCGGCGGGTCTAAGCTTGGTCAATCCGCATTGCGGTAAATTTTTGTACAACTGCAGCAGAAACGATCGCGGTGAGGTTGCCCGCCAGAGAGTACACTTTATATAAGCCCGAACGCGAGTGAGGAGCCGCTCCTCTACGATCGCGCATCAGTGAGCCGTTGATGAGTGAGTTGGGGTGCAACATGATGAAAAGAATCACTATTCCATTGCTGACAGCGTTGCTGCTGAGCACCAGCGCAACGGCGGCAATTTATCTCGATCCCCATCCCGAACGGAATATGGATGACGTGATGAGCTTAGGCGTAGTATATATAAACCACAATCACGCCACTGACAGTGAAGCTGGCCAGCCCCCCAAGCAAGAGAGCGAGGCACACGCTGCAAAGTACTAACACCGAACATGCCACGACGCTAAGTCGTATCCCGCGCGGCGTCTGGGTTCTCGGCGGCGTTAGCCTGCTTATGGATGTCTCATCGGAGATGATCCACAGCCTGCTGCCGCTGTTTATGGCGACCACCCTCGGTGCCAGCGTTATTATTATTGGTATCATCGAGGGGCTAGCCGAAGCCACCGCCCTGATTATCAAAGTTTTCTCGGGCGTCCTCAGCGACTACCTTGGCAAACGCAAGGGTCTGGCCATGCTCGGCTACGGCCTTGGCGCACTGAGCAAGCCGCTCTTTGCCCTTGCTGGCTCCTCGGGCATGGTACTTACCGCGCGCATGATCGACCGCGTTGGCAAGGGCATTCGCGGCGCGCCGCGGGATGCACTGGTGGCCGACGTCACGCCGCCTGAGATCCGCGGCGCGGCCTACGGGCTACGTCAGTCGCTGGATACCGTTGGCGCCTTTCTCGGGCCGCTGCTGGCGGTGGCGCTGATGTTTCTCTGGCACAACGATTTTCAGGCTATCTTCTGGGTAGCCGTCATTCCAGGCGTGATGTCTATCGCCCTGCTCTGGTTTGGTCTGCACGAGCCGAAAACCCCCGTTGCCCATAAGCGCACCAACCCGCTGCGCCGGGAGAGCCTAAAGAAGCTCAGCGCTGCCTACTGGTGGGTCGTGGGCTTAGGCGCCATCTTTACCCTGGCCCGCTTTAGCGAGGCGTTTCTTGTCCTGCGCGCCAACCAGATGGGGATCCCGCTGTTTGCCATCCCGCTGGTGATGGTCGCCATGAACCTGGTCTACAGCGTGACGGCCTATCCGTTTGGCAAACTCTCAGACCGCATGAGCCATAGCGGCCTATTACAAGCCGGGCTGCTGGTGCTGATCGCCGCCGATATCGCCCTGGCGCTCAGCCAGCACTGGAGCACGCTGCTGCTTGGCGTCGGCCTCTGGGGGATCCATATGGGCATGACCCAGGGCTTGCTGGCCGCCATGATCGCCCATACCGCCCCGTCGGCGCTGCGCGGAACCGCCTTCGGCATGTTCAATCTCATTAGCGGTATCGCGATGCTGCTGGCCAGCACCGGCACGGGCATTCTATGGGAGACGTTGGGCGCTGCCTCGACCTTCTATGCCGGGGCGGTTATCTGCGTAATTACGCTGCTGGGTATGCGATTCACGCCTGCGGCATACCAGCAGCATTAAGCACTTTTACTTCGGCCTGGGTTTACTTCTGTCCGTAGTAAGCGTGTGCGCCGTGCTTGCGCATAAAGTGCTTATCCATCAGGTAGCCATCAATGGGCTTCAGACCCGGATTAATGCCGCGCGCGATCCACGCCATTCGCGCCACCTCCTCCATGACTACCGCGTTGTGCACCGCATCGTGCGCGTCTTTACCCCAGGCAAAGGGGCCGTGCTGATACACTACCACACCCGGGGTATGCAGCGGCTCGCCATCCTTTAGCGTTTCGATGATCACCCTGCCGGTATTTAGCTCATACTCGCCCTGCACCTCCTCCTCGGTTAATGCCCGCGTGCAGGGAATATCCCCGAGGAAGTAGTCCGCATGGGTAGTGCCCAGCGCCGGGATAGCCCGCCCGGCCTGCGCCCAGGCGGTGGCGTGCGTGGAGTGGGTATGCACCACCCCGCCGAGGGAGGGATAGCGGCGATAGAGCGCCAGATGGGTGGCGGTATCGGAGGAGGGTCGCAGTGTGCCCTCCACGACCTCACCCTGCAGATCCACTATCACGATGTCGTCCGCCTTCAGCGCGTCATAGGCCACGCCGCTGGGCTTGATGGCCACCAGCCCACGCGCCCTGTCGATGGCGCTGACGTTGCCCCAGGTAAAGGTCACCAGGCCGTAGCGCGGCAGATCTAAATTGGCCTCTAAAACCTGCTGTTTAAGCTGCTGCATGAGTATCCTCCAGCAGTCCGGCCCGCGCCATGCGCTCACAAACCCACGCCCGCGCCTTCGCCACCTCCTGCAGCGGATCGGCCGCCGTCTCACTCCACATCTCGATCAGGTAAGGCCCGCAGTAGCCGCTCTCTTTCAGCGTGCGGAAGCAGCGTTCAAAGTCCACTACGCCAGTGCCGAAGGGAACGTTTTTAAAGACACCGGGCTGCGTATCCTTCACGTGCACCGCCACGATATGCCCGCTGCCCGCCCGCAGCTCCATCTGCACGTCGTTGTCCCACGCCGAGAGGTTGCCGATGTCCGGGTAGAGCTGGAACCACGGATTATTCAGGTAGTGGGTATAGCCAAGCGCTTTGCTGATGGAGTTCATCAGCGGATAGTCCATGATCTCCATCGCCAGCGTCACCTGCGCCCGGCTGGCCATCTCGACGCTCTCCTTCAGCCCATCGCGAAAGCGGCGGCGCGTCTCGTCGTTGGCCTGCTGATAGTAAACGTCGTAGCCAGCCAGCTGGATCACGCGGATACCGACGTCCTGTGCCAGCTGAATAGCACGACGCATGATCTCCAGCCCCTCGGCGCGCACCGCGTCATCTTCGCTGCCCAGCGGAAAGCGACGGTGGGCGCTCAGGCACATGGAAGGAACCCGCACCCCGGTGTCGGCTACTGCCTTCACCAGCGCCAGCCGCTCGTCACGGCTCCACGCCAGCCGGGCTAGCCGGGCGTCGGTTTCGTCGATCGACATCTCAACAAAGTCGAAGCCCAGCGTTTTTGCCAGAGCAAGACGCTCATACCAGCACTCCCCGGCAGGGAGCGCTTTTTCATAGATGCCAAGCGGCACGGTTTTCGACAGCATAGCGGCTCCTTAGCTCCACAGCTGGTCGATAGCGCGTTTAAACTGCCGCGCGGCCTGCACCGGATCGGCGGCATCGCGGATGCTGCGCCCGGCGATAAACACGTGGATGGGAATACCTTTGAATAGCGGGAGATCCTCCAGCGCCAGCCCGCCGGTGACGGTGACCTTAAAGCCCATGTTCGCCAGGCGTTTGATCGCGCTAATATCCGCTTCGCCCCAGGCAACGCCCGCCGCCTGCGCATCGCGGCTGCGGTGGTAGACCACCTGCTGAATCCCTGCGTCTCGCCAGGCCTGGGCCTGCTCCCACGTCCAGAATCCGGTCAGTTCGATTTGCACGTCGCCGTTAAACTCGTGGGCGACGTCGAGCGCGCCCCTGGCGGTGTTGATATCCGCGCAGCAGATCACGGTGACCCAGTCGGCATTGGCCTCAAAGCACATGCGGGAGAGGATCTTCCCGGCATCGGCAATTTTGGCGTCGGCCAGCACGATTTTATGCGGATAGAGCGCCTTGAGATCGCGCACCGCGCGCACCCCTTCCCCCACGCAGAGGATGGTACCCACCTCAATAATGTCCACCTCTTCGGCAATCAGCCGCGTAGTGGCGTAGGCATCGGCAAGGGTTTGGTTATCCAGCGCGACCTGGAGCATAGGTAATGGCATCGTCGTATTCCTTTTACATAGCCGCCGCAGTGGCGTTATCAATTAAATCAAGAACCTCCTGCTCACTACGGCAGGCGCGGAGGCGATCAAAATTGGCTTCATCTTCAAACAGGTTAACGATCTGCATAATGCCGACCTCCTGATGAGTGTGGGCATCCACCGCCGCCAGGGTGATCAGAATGTCGACCGGATCGTTATCTTCATGGTTGAACGCCAGCGGCGTCTTCAGCGTCACCAGCGCAAAACCGGTTTTTTTAACGCCCTCTTCCGGACGGCCGTGGGGCATCGCCAGCCCCGGTGCGAGCACAAAGTAGGGGCCAAATTTTTCAACGCCGTCGAGAATGGCCTGGTAGTAGCGCGGCTCGACCACATCCGCTTCCACCAGCAGATCGACGCCAATTTTCACGGCCTCCTGCCAGGTTTCGGCCTCCGCCTGCAGGCGAACAGAGTGGTTCTGCGCCAGCGAATCACGTAGTTTCATGGCTTATCCTTGCTTCATATCCTGCGGAAAATGGGCCTGGATCACCTCCAGTAGCTTGGGACCAAAGTCTGCTGCCGAGAGCATATTGCGTACGCCCACCACGTACTTGTTGCCTGTTACCGTAATTTCGCTGGCGACATGCGTGGAGGCGATGATGATATCGGCGCCGTTCAGCTCGCTTTTGTACTCGCCAACGGCGCAGCTGTTGACGGTATGCGCGATCCCCTGCTGGGTAAGAAACTGATCGACTTTCATTTTCATAATCATTGAGCTGCCTTGCCCGCAGCCACACACTGCCAGAATACGTACGGTCATAACTTCACTCCTCTTAATGGGCAGAACGCTCTGCCAGCTCGTTTTCCGCATCCTCTTCCGCGCGCAGCGTGCGCCCGGCGAAGACCATATAGACCAGCGCAATCAGGATGATAACGCCCATAAACCACAGCCCCAGCGTCATGCCCTGCATCATCGGTGGGGCCAGAATCGACCAGTCCGCCATTCCCATCCAGGCACTCATGCCGGTGAGCTTGATGGCCCAGACGCAGCCAAAGATCTCAATCATCCCCATCACCAGGCAGATCTTGAGCGCCGCACGCCAGCCGCCGAAGTGGTTAGCAAATACGCCAATGGTGGCGTTGGAGAAGAACATCGGGATAAAACCGGGAATAATCAGGATGGAGGAGCCGCAGGCGATGAGGATCCCTACCGCCAGCAGCTGGCCAACCGTGCCCCACATAAAGCCCCAGACCACGGCGTTGGGGGCAAAGCTGTAGATAGCTGCGCAGTCGATAGCCAGCACCGCGCCGGGGATCAGCCGCTGGGAGATGCCGTTAAAGGCTTCTGACAGCTCGGCGACGAACATACGCACACCCTGCACGATGATGAAAATGGCGACGGCGAACTGGAAGCCGGTCTGCAGGATATAGATGGTCCAGTGGGTTTTACCTGCCATCGCCTGCACGGTATCGAGGCCGAAGGAGACGAGGATGGCCCCAAAGAAAACCGTCATCACAATCGCCGTCGAGACGATGTTGTCATGAAAGATATTCAGCCAGCCGGGGAGGTTTAGCTCCTCTACGCTCTCCTCTTTTTTTCCAAGGTATGGCGCAAGCTTATAAGCGATCCAGGAGGCAAACTGCTGCTGGTGACCAATTGAAAAGCCGCTGTTTTCAGTCACTTCCTGAGTGGGTTTGAACATCATGTTGGAGGTGATCCCCCAATAGAGAGAGACCAGCACGGCGGTACAGATAATAGTGGTCCACATCGGGTAGCCGAGGATATAGAAGAACACCGCGATCAGGCCCGCCTGCTGAAACATGATGTGGCCAGTAAGCATGATGGTGCGGATACCGGTGATGCGCCGCAGCAGGACGTAAACAATATTCAGCGCCAGCGCCAGCAGCACCGCATAGCCCACCCAGCTGTAGGCATCCCCCATGCGATCGATGGTCGCCATCATGGAGGCGTAGGTATCAGAGATAGCGCCGTTGATGCCGTAGACTTCTGACATTTTGGCCACCACCGGCTTAAAGGTGCCGGTGAGGATCCCGGATCCAGCCTGTAACAGCATAAAGCCGATGATCGTCTTGATCGTGCCCTTGACGATAACGCTCACACTCTTACGCAACAGGATATACCCAAGGCATGTCACAATGCCCAGCAGCAGCGGTGCGTTGGTCATGACCTGGTTAAAGAACACGGTAAAGATGGTGTAGAGGGTCTCCATAACGCTCTCCATAAATGAGTGCCTCGGGCCTTACGACCCGCCACAGGATGTGCCCACTACTCTAACCATCAAAAATAATCACAAAAAGATTGAATATGATTATTTGTGATGCGTCGCGCAATTTATTTCCCTACATTACATACGGTAATAGATGTATGTAATTAAAGTGGATTATTATCAATAAATTAAATAAAAATAACTTTATGTCCAGCAAGGTAAGGGCTGTCTCTATCTTTGCTAACGTATCGCTTAACCCACATTTCCCCATTGCATTACTGATAAAACGGTGACAGCATAAATCAAAAGTAATCACATTATGATTTATATTGACTACCTGTAAGGAGCAGCGCGATGAGTAAAGTGGAGACCATTACCCGTGAATCCTGGATCCTGAGTACCTTTCCGGAGTGGGGAAGCTGGCTGAATGAAGAGATTGAACAGGAGCGCGTCGCCCCCGGCACCTTTGCCATGTGGTGGCTGGGCTGCACCGGGATCTGGCTCAAATCAGAGGGGGGTACCAACGTCTGCGTCGATCTCTGGTGCGGCACGGGCAAGCAGAGCCACGGCAACCCGCTGATGAAAACCGGCCACCAGATGCAGCGCATGGCGGGGGTGAAAAAGCTCCAGCCCAACCTGCGCACCACCCCGTTTGTGCTCGATCCTTTTGCGATCCGCGAGATCGACGCCGTGCTGGCCACCCACGATCACAACGATCATATTGACGTTAACGTTGCCGCCGCCGTGATGCAGAACTGCGCCAGCGACGTGCCCTTTATTGGGCCGCAGACCTGCGTCGATCTGTGGGTCGGCTGGGGCGTACCGCGCGAGCGCTGCATCGTCGTGAAGCCCGGTGACGTAGTGACGGTGAAGGATATCGAGATCCACGCCCTGGACGCCTTCGACCGCACGGCGTTGATCACCCTGCCGGCGGATCAAAAAGCCGCGGGCGTGCTGCCGGACGGGATGGATCTGCGCGCCGTAAACTATCTGTTCAAAACGCCCGGCGGCTCCCTGTACCACAGCGGCGACTCGCACTACTCCAACTACTATGCGAAGCACGGCAATGAGTATCAGATAGACGTGGCGCTGGGATCCTACGGCGAGAACCCACGCGGCATTACCGATAAAATGACCAGCGCCGATATCCTGCGCATGGCGGAGGCGCTGAATACCAACGTGGTCATTCCATTCCATCACGATATCTGGTCAAACTTCCAGGCCGACCCGCAGGAGATCCGCGTTCTGTGGGAGATGAAAAAAGATCGCCTGAAGTATGGCTTTAAGCCGTTTATCTGGCAGCCGGGCGGCAAGTTCACCTGGCCGCTGGACAAGGACAACCTGGAGTTTCACTTCCCGCGTGGGTTTGACGACTGCTTTACCTGCGAGCCGGATCTGCCGTTTAAATCCTTCCTGTAAAGTGCAGAGCGTGCCGGTCAGGCCGGCACTTTTTACCTGTACTCTTAGTAATTCACGGCTATTTCAAATAGTATCGTAAAAAATCATGTTTAATCGGCATAGCTCATGACGGAAGCGCAACGACATCAAATTTTACTCGAGCAGCTGGCCCAGACCGGATTTGTGACCGTGGAGCAGGTCATCGACCGGCTTGGCGTCTCCCCCGCCACGGCGCGTCGCGACATTAACAAGCTTGATGAGAGCGGCAGGCTGAAAAAGGTGCGCAACGGCGCGGAGGCGATCAGCCAGCAGCGGCCGCGCTGGTCGCCAATGAACATCCACCAGGCACAGCATCTGGATGAGAAGGTGCGTATTGCCAAAGCGGCCGCGCTGCTGGTCAACCCTGGCGAAAGCGTGGTGATCAACTGCGGCTCAACGGCCTTTTTGCTGGGCCGTGAGATATGCGGCAGGCCGGTGCAGATCATCACTAACTATCTGCCGCTGGCGAACTACCTGATCGATCAGGAGCATGAGAGCGTAGTGATAATAGGCGGGCAGTATAATAAGAGCCAGTCCATTACTCTCAGCCCACAGGGCAGTGAAAACAGCCTCTACGCCGGGCACTGGATGTTTACCAGCGGCATCGGCCTGACCGCCGACGGCCTCTATAAAACCGACATGCTGACGGCGATGGCAGAGCAGAAGATGCTTAACGTGGTTGGCAAGCTGGTCGTGCTGGTGGATAGCAGCAAGGTCGGCGAGCGCGCCGGGATGCTCTTTAGCCGCGCTGACCAGATCGATATCGTGATCACCGGCAAACAGGCCAGCCCGGAGATCGTTAAGCAGCTTGAGGCGCAGGGCGTTAAGGTAATGCGCGTTTAAAGATGCGCGTTAAAGAACGCCACCGCCGCTTCCAGCGCCGCCGGGGTGATCCGATGGCGAACCCCCGCCTCCCAGCGGCAGGTAAGATGCTGATGCAGGTCGGCATCCTGTAGCGCGCTATGCAGGCGGTGCGATTCTGCCGCCGGGACGACGTCATCCTCTTCACCGTGCCAGAGCAGCAGCGGGCGGGAGGCAAGCTGCGCCAGATGTCCTTCTACGTCCCATTCCGCCAGCGGGGCGATAATTTCGTTCAGCTCAGCGGCCGTCTCTGCCTGCGGTGGGAACAGCGTCCGGGAAAGCGAGGTAAAGTAGCCCGAGCCCATCAGGCTGGCGACGCAGACCAGTTCCGGATGATGCGTCATCAGGCCAAGTGCCGTCATGCCCCCCATCGATGCGCCGCCCACCGCCAGACGTCCTTGCGCAACCCAGCCCTCGCTCACCAGCGCATCCCGCAGGGCCGGAAACTCAAGAAAGTTGCTCTTCAAAATCTGCCAGAACTGGCCCAGCCGCGCCTGCTCGTCACCGTTAAAGCGCGATCCGTGGGCGCGGGCGTCGGGCATCACGACCCGAAAACCTGCCTGTGCCAGCGCAACAGCGAAGTAGCTGTAGACCAGCTTTGATGATCCAAAGCCGTGGTAAAAGATCACGGTGGGCAGGGGCACGGCACATTTTCCGGCGGGTGTCGCGTGCAGGATCTCAATGCCTGCCAGCTGGCGCGTCTCAAGTTCAATCATGACGATCTCCTGATAAAGCCTTTGGTATGCCACGTCCCCCTGCACTACGCAAGCCGCTGCCGTTACGCGTACAAGAAAACAGTGAGAAGTACATTACGCTTTCGCATTATTTACAGCGGAAAATAGCGCGAGAGCTAGCAAAATGGGAACATTCTCCATAAGGTTATTAAAGGAAGCACTACACTATGGCTAACGGGCCAGGGCTATCGGGAAATAAGAGAAACGCTATGCATCGATTCACACCGCTTTTTTTAGCGCTGAGCCTCAGCGGCTGTAGCATGCTGCAAAGTACGCCGCATCCCGCGCCGCCAGTGAGCGACCAGCCGCAGGAGATCAGCCGCAACCAGACGGCGGGTCTGCAAAAGATGCAAACGATTAGCGTCATGGTGCGTGGATCGCCGATGGACGTCGAGTCGGAAATTAAAGCCAAAGCAGCGGCCATGAAGGCTGATTACTATCTCATCCTTTTGGATGACGAAACCATCGTTCCTGGCCAGCGATATGGACAGGCTATTCTCTATCGTCAGTAACGATGCATTGTTTTTTAAAGGATATTTACACTGCTTTGCGTCCGTAGACTTTTTCCCACTTACAATCATTCAGGGTCGGTCAGGAACATGTAAAAGGAGCGGATTTATGAAACGATCTCTTGCTTTAACTTCACTGCTGCTCTCCGTTGGTCTGGTGAGCACCACCGCGCAATCTGCGGAGTTTGCCAGCGCTGACTGCGTGACGGGTCTGAATGAGATTGGCCTTATTTCCGTGAGCAATGTCTCCGGCAGCGTACAGGATGTAGAGCGTGCCATTGCCCTGAAAGCCGACGAACAGGGTGCCTCCTGGTACCGCATCATCAAAATGGATGAGGTACAGAGCGCTAATAGTTGGCAGGCACAGGCGATCCTCTACGCCTGAGGTGGTTGGCCCTGGCTACATTCTGTGCTGCGCCCCCTAAAAACGGTGGCTACCTTTTCTGTTGCGTTTTAATTACCATAATGTAAGTGTGCCAATACATTTTCGTAACATTTTGTTACACAGATTTGCTAAATATTAGCGCGTAACTGCCGTTGAACGAGCCACACTTCTCGGGCAACGGACACTCTATGAACGCTCTTATTCAACGTGCTGGTTTAGGCACAAAGCTTTCGTTGCTGACAGGTATCAGCGTCGCGGCACTTTTCCTGCTGTTTACTTCTCTGATGAGCCACAAGGCAAGCCAGCAGCTTGAAGCGCTGGCGATTGAAGATCTGCATAACCAGGCTACCGGCGTGGCCGATATGGTCGAAATGTTTAGCAGCAGCCTCAGCGACGAGGTCGAGCGCTATACCCGCCAGTTCAACACCTTTATTCCCCAGCCAGTCTCTCTCGACGGGACACAGACCCGTACCATCAACGGCCTCACCGTTCCCCTACTGAAGGGCGGCGAGACAGAGCTGCACGAAAATAACGCGATACCGGACGACTTCTTCCAGCGCACCGGCTCGATTGCCACGCTGTTCGTGCGCAATGGCGACAGCTTTGTGCGTGTAGCAACCTCCCTGCGCAAGGAGAACGGCGAGCGCGCCATCGGTACCCAGCTGGACAGCGCCAGCCCGGCGCTGGCACCCGTGCTGCGCGGCGATATCTATCGCGGACTCGCGCTGCTGTTTGGCAAGCGCTATATCACCCAGTATCAGCCGGTGAAGGACGCCAGCGGTAAAACCATCGCCATCCTCTTTGTTGGCGTAGATATCACCCGCTCCTGGGACATCATGCGTGACAAGATCCTCCAGCGTCGACTGGGCGAGAGCGGACACTTCTTCGTTCTGAACCGCAGCGCCGGTAAAAGCTACGGTACCTGGCTGTTCCACTCCCGCGAAGAGGGCCAGCGTCCGCAGTGGGGCGAAGAGGCTGAACAGCAGCTGTTGACCCTGGCCTCCGGCACGCTGGAGCGTAAAACTCAGGATGGCCGTACGCTGCTGGTCTCCTGGACCGCCCTGCCGGGCTGGAACTGGACGATTGTTGGCGAGGTGGACAAAGCCGTGCTGCTGCAGGATGTGACCCGTCTGCGCAACCAGTTTCTGATTGCCGGCGCGCTGGTCTCCCTGCTCTTTGCCGCGCTGTTTGTCATCATCACCCGCCTCTGGCTGACCCGCCCGCTGCGCGAGGTCACAGCCCTTGCCCAGACCTACGCCTCCGGGGATCTACGCGCCTCTCTCACCTCGACGCGCCAGGATGAGGTAGGCCAGCTGATCCACGCTATCAACGGTATCGGCAACGGCCTGCAGAACATGGTGCATCAGGTTCGCGAGGCGGCGGGCGATATCCACTTCGCCACCAACGCGCTGGCGGCAGACAGCAGCGAAATCAGCGATCAGATCAACAAGCAGGCGAGCAGCGTGGAGGAGACCTCTGCCAGCATGGAGCAGCTGGCCGCCACCGTGCAGCAAAACGCCGCCAGCATGGAGCAGACGCAACATCTGGTGAACGAAACCTCGCAGGCGGTGCAGAGCGGCGGGCAGACGGTAGGACGTGCGGTAGCGACCATGAGCGATATCCGCAGCGCCTCCCAGCGCATTGCAGATATCACTCAGGTGATTGAATCCATTGCCTTCCAGACCAATATTCTCGCCCTTAACGCCGCGGTTGAGGCTGCCCGCGCCGGTGAGCATGGCAAGGGCTTTGCCGTGGTGGCCCAGGAGGTTCGCGCCCTTGCCGCCCGCAGCGCCAACGCCGTGAAAGAGATTGAGGCGCTCATCGACGATACCCTGCAAAAGGTCACCGAAGGGCACACGCTCTCTGAGCAGACGCGTCAGGCCATGACGTCAATCATTGACCACATGGACAACATCAACCAGCTGGTGACGGAGATTAACCACGCCTCCCGCGAGCAGTCGGCAGGGATTAACCAGGTGAACCTGGCGATGACCCACATTGGCGATGCGACGCACGTCAACGCCGAACGCGTCTCCCGCAGCGAAGAGACGGCCCAGACCCTACGGGAAAAAGGCGCGCACCTGAAGCAGCTGGTCAGCCTGTTCCGCCTTTAACCCATCCCGCCCGTGGCGCGCAGCAGCAGGTCATTTTGTACCTGAGCGCTAAGCAGCGCGCCGCCGCGGGTATCCAGCATGGTCTGACACCAGGCCTGGGCAATTGGGGGTGAGGCGTGGCGCAGCATCTCCGCTCCGGCCGCCAGCAGGTAGAGCTGCTGGGTAATCTCCCGGGCCTGCGCCTCTTGCGGGCGGTGCAACCGCTGCTGAAGCCGTCGCCAGGCGCGATCGAGATGACGATCCTGGCCTTTCACCTCGCCAAAGGTATCGCTCAGCAGATCCATCACGCCGGGCTGCTTGCCCAGCACTCGCATCACGTCTAAGCACATAATATTGCCCGATCCCTCCCAGATGCTGTTGACCGGCATCTCCCGATAGAGGCGCGGCAGCTCGTTATCCTCACAGTAGCCCGTGCCGCCCAGCACCTCCATCGCCTCGGCAACAAAAGGCGTGCCTGCCTTGCACACCGCGTACTTCGCCACCGGCGTAAACAGGCGCGCCCACAGCGTCTCCTGCACGCTCTCCCGGCTCTCCCACGCTCGCGCCAGGCGGAACAGAAACGCCGTCTGCCCCTCTAACTGCAGCGCCATGCGGGAGAGCACGTCACGCATCAGAGGCTGATCGACCAGATGTTTGCCAAACGCCTGCCGCTGATGAGCATGGTAGAGCGCAACGGAGAAGGCCCGGCGCATCAGGCCGTGGCTGCCCAGGGCACAGTCGAGACGCGTCAGGCCGCCCATCTTCAGGATCTGCCGAATACCGTCCCCCTCCTCCCCCAGCAGCCAACCGGTGGCGTCTAAAAACTCCACCTCGCTGCTGGCGTTGGAGCGGTTGCCGAGCTTATCTTTCAGGCGCTCAAGGCGCAGGGCGTTGCGCGTGCCGTCGGGCAGAAAGCGCGGCACAAAGAAGCAGGAGAGTCCGCCTTTTGCCTGAGCCAGTACCAGATGGGCATCGCTCTGCGGCACGGAGAAAAACCACTTGTGACCCACCAGCCGATAGGCCTCGCCGCTGCCTTTGCGTTCCAGCGGCTCTGCCCGGGTGGTGTTGCTGAGCACATCCGAACCGCCCTGCTTCTCCGTCATCCCCATGCCGATCAGCAGGCCACGCTTCTGCCCGCCGGGGGCCAGATGGGCGTCATAGCGATCGCTGAGCAGCGGTTTGAACCACTCCTGAAACGTGGCGGGCAGCGCCTGCTGAAGCAGCGGCGTGGCGGCAAAGGTCATGGTGACGGGACAAAGGGTGCCCGCCTCGACCTGGGCGTGGAGGACAAAGCGCGCCGCGCGGGCGACAAACGCCCCGGCGCGGGCCTCCTCCTCCCAGGCGAGGTTGTGAACGCGGTTGGCGCACAGCCCCTGCATCAGCAGATGCCACGCCGGATGGAAGCGCACGTCGTCCAGCCGCTCGCCGGTGGGATCGTAGCGCAACAGCTCCGGAGGATTGGCATTCGCCAGCCGCCCCAGCTCCAGCGACTCTGCCGTACCAAGCTGTTGTCCGATGCTGGCCAGCAGCTCGGCGTCCCAACTGGCCCCTTCACGGGCAACGGCGTCGCGCAGCGAGGCATCGGAAAGAAATAGGTTGCTGTTGTTGAGCGGAATGGGTTGATTGAAGACGGTGTGGGTTTGCCAGCGCATACTCTCTCCCTTGTTCAATGGCAATGTCCTAAGTATGCACAGGGAGAATTTTTCAGCCGCAGACGCGGTCACAAAAAACCACCCCGCAGGGTGGTTAGGTTAAAGACCAGGCACGATCCCGTAGGTCGGGTAAGCAAAGCGCCACCCGACATAGCGGCAGTAAACTGCAAGCCGAATTAGCCGCGCTGGCGGACGGCTTCAAACAGGCAGATGCCCGTTGCAACGGAGACGTTTAGCGAGGAGACGCTGCCCGCCATCGGGATGCTGATCAGCTCGTCGCAGTGCTCGCGGGTCAGGCGACGCATGCCTTCGCCCTCTGCGCCCATCACCAGCGCCATCGGGCCGGTCATTTTGCTCTGGAACAGGGTGTGATCCGCTTCGCCCGCGGTGCCGACAATCCAGATGTTCTCTTCCTGCAGCAGACGCATGGTACGCGCCAGGTTGGTCACGCGGATCAGCGGCACGTTCTCTGCGGCGCCGCTGGCCACTTTTTTCGCGGTAGCGTTAAGCTGGGCCGAACGATCTTTCGGGACGATCACCGCATGGACGCCAGCGGCGTCGGCGCTGCGCAGGCAGGCCCCGAGGTTATGCGGATCGGTTACGCCGTCGAGGATCAGGAAGAAGGGGCGATCGAGGCTGGCGATCAGATCCGGCAGATCGTTCTCCTGATACTGACGCCCCGGTTTCACCCGTGCAATGATCCCCTGGTGCACCGCGCCTTCGCTTTTTTCATCCATAAACTGGCGGCTCGCCACCTGGATAGTCACGCCCTGGGCTTCCAGGGCATGGATCAGCGGCATCAGACGTTTATCTTCACGTCCTTTCAGAATATAAACGTCCTGAAAACGCTCCGGGGCGCGTTCCAGCAGTGCCTGCACCGCGTGGATGCCATAAATCATTTCACTCATGAAGGGTACTCGGTCGAGGTTAAAAGGGTCTGTCCGGGCCATTATACCCCACGACGCCCCTCAGCGTCCCTTCCCGTTACGTCCTGGCCGTGACCAGCGCGCTTTTTTCCGGCGGATGGGCGGGCAGAATGGCGTCCAGCAGATAGCGGGTATACGCGTGCTGCGGGCGGGCGAAGAGATCCAGACAGGGTCCCTCCTCCACGATGCGACCCTGATACATCACCCCCACCCGATCGGCGATGTGGCGCACGACATTAAGATCGTGGGAGATGAACAGGTAGGCCAGACCATACTCACGTTGCAGATCCATCAGCAGGTTGAGGATCTGCGACTGGATAGAGACATCCAGGGCCGATACCGGCTCGTCGCAGATAATCAGCTTTGGCCGCAGGATCAGCGCCCGGGCAATGCCGATGCGCTGGCGCTGGCCGCCGGAAAACTCGTGGGGATAACGTCCGGCGTCGTGCGCCCCTAGCCCCACCTGCGTCAGCATCGCGGCAACCGCCTTTTTGCGCAGCGCCGCATCCTTTTCCCCGTGAATGATCAGCGGCTCCTCAATGGAGTAACCCACCGTGCGCTTGGGATCCAGCGTCGAGAGCGGATCCTGAAAAATCATCTGGATCGATCTGCGCATCTCCCGCCACCGGCGGGGATTGAGGTCGAGCAGCGAATGTCCGGCAAACTCTACCCGCCCGCCGGAGGCCGGAGTCAAGCCCAGAATCGCGCGGCCGGTGGTGCTCTTACCGCTACCGGACTCGCCTACGAGGGCGTAGGTCTCACCGGCGTTGAGGGTAAAACTCACATCCTGCACCGCCTGGACGGTGTGCCCGCGACGGGAAAAGGTTTTCGACAGATGCTCTACGGTTAACAGGGGCTGGCTCATACATTGACTCCCGTCTCTTCGGCCCGCCAGCAGCGCACCTGGTGCGTGCGGCTGTCGATAGCGCGCAGCGCGGGCGGCTGGCTGCGGCAGGCCTCCGTCGCCAGCGGGCAGCGATCGGCAAAGGTGCAGCCCACCGGCAGCGCGTTAAGGGGCGGCACGCTGCCGCGGATCTCCGCCAGCCGGGTTTTCGGGGCGCGATCCTGCGACGGTCGCGCGGCCAGCAGCGCCTGGGTATAGGGGTGACGCGGGCGATGGAACAGCGTGCTGACGTCGCACTCCTCTACCACCTCTCCGGCGTAGAGCACCACCACTCGCTGGCACAGCTGTGCCACGACGCTGAGATCGTGGGTAATAATCACGATCCCCATCGCCGACTGCTGCTTGATCGCCTCCAGCAGGCGCAGAATTTGCGCCTGGATCGTGGCGTCGAGAGCGGTAGTCGGCTCATCGGCAATCAGCAGCGAGGGGGCGCTGGCGATAGCGATGGCGATCATCACCCGCTGGCGCATGCCGCCGGAGAGCTCGTGGGGATAAGCGTTCACGCAGCGCGCCGGATCGGCGATCCCCACCTGTGCCAGCAGGCTAAGGATCTTCTCCCGCCGTGCGGAACGATCCAGCGACGTATGCAGCTTCAGGCTTTCGTCGATCTGAAAACCAATGGTAAAGACCGGGTTCAGGCTGGAGAGCGGATCCTGAAAGATCATCGCCATATCGCGCCCGCAGCGCTGGCGCTTCGCTCTTGTGGAGAGCGTATCCAGCCGCGCGCCGTTGAGGGTTACCTCGCCGTCGGTGCGGCTGGTACGCGGAGAGAGCAGGCCCATCAGCGCCTGGGCGGTCACGCTTTTACCGCAGCCGGATTCGCCGATAATGCCCAGCGTCTCCTGCTGATGAAGCGTAAAGGAGACCCCGCGCACCGGGGAGACCACGCCCTGCGGCGTGGCAAAGTTGACCCGCAGATTATTCACGCTAAGCAATGGCGGTGGATTAACCATGCTCTTCTCCCTTTTTCAACAGGCGCAGCACGCGCCTGGGCAGCGGTCTGAGGCCCGGCTCGGCGCTGTCGCGCAGATCGTCACCGACAATATTGAGGGCCAGAATCAGTAGCACGATGGCGATGCCAGGGAAGAAGGTCATCCACCAGGCGGTAAAGATCACTGCTTTTCCCTCCAGCAGCAGGTTGCCGAGGCTCGGCGTCGGGGCAGGCACGCCAGAGCCGAGAAAGCTCAGCGCCGCCTCGGTCAGAATGGCTACCGAAAAGACCCACGTCACCTGCACAATCAGCGGGGAGATGACGTTGGGCAGCAGATGCAGCCAGACGATGCGTCCTGACGTCGCCCCCTGGGCGCGCAGCGCTTCGATAAAGTTTTTCTCTTTCACTACCATCGCCGCGCCGCGGATCACCCGGGCGATGGACGGGACGTAGACCAGCGACAGGGCCAGCACCACGTTCGCCACGTTGGGGCCGAGCACGCCGACGATGGCAATCGCCAGCAGCAGTGACGGAAAGGCAAACAGCCCGTCGCAGACGCGCATCAGGATGCGGTCCAGCGGCCGATACCAGGCGCACAGCAGGCCGATAACCATGCCGACAGCCCCGGCAATCAGCGCCACCGCCGCGCCGACGCTCAGCGAGACGCGCACCGCCAGCGCCACGCGCACGAAGAGATCCCGGCCAAAGTTATCCGTGCCGAACCAGTGGGCGGCGCTGGGCGCTTTCAGGCGGCTCAGCGGATCGATGCTGTAGGCATCCCACGGGCTAAACAGGCTGCTGCAGAACGAGAGCAGCACAATGGCGGCCAGCACGCCGCACCACAGCAGCAGCTTACGATTTTTCATACACCTTCCCCTCCCTCGACGGACAGGCGCGGATCGACCACGTAGCTCAGCACGTCCACCGCCAGGTTAATCAGCACGTAGCAGACGGTGATCAGCAGCACGACGCCCTGGATCACGGTGAAGTCACGCCGCTCGATGGAGTCGACGATCAGCGAGCCGACGCCGGGAATACCAAACACGCTCTCAATGACGATGGTCCCGGTCACCAGCGAGGCAAAGGACTCTCCGCAGATGGTCAGGACCGGGATCAGGGCGTTCTTCAGGGTATGGCGCAGCAGCACCGTGCGCTCCGGCACCCCTTTTGCCCGGGCGGTGTTGATGAAGTTCTCCTGCAACACGTCGAGCATCACGGCGCGGGTCATGCGGGAGATGAGCGCCGCAATGCGAAACCCCAGCGCGATGGCGGGCAACGTCAGATACCAGACGTTTTGCAGCCAGTCGTCATTGGTGGAGCGGTAGCCCACCACCGGGAACCAGCGCAGCTGCACGGCGAAAAAGAAGATCAGAAACAGGCCGAGCAGAAAGCCGGGTACCGACATGCCAAAGGTTGCCAGAGCGCGGATCGCCCGATCGGCAAAGCGCCCGTGCTGCCAGGCGCTGATGACCCCGCTCGCCAGGCCGAGCACCAGCGCAATCGCCTGGGCATAGAGCGCCAGCGCCAGCGTCGGGGCCAGATGCTGCAAAAACAGCTCGCTGACGCTGGCGTTAAGAAACAGCGAGTGGCCCAGATCGCCGGAGAGTACCGCGCCGAACCAGCGGACAAACTGCACCAGCAGCGGCCGGTCGAGGCCCATCTGCTGGCGCAGGGTGGCGATATCCTGCGGGCTGGCGTCGTTGCCGAGGATCACCATCACCGGATCGCCCGGCGCGAGATGCACCAGGCAGAACACCACCAGCGAGACGACGAACAGCACCGGCAGCAGCGCCATGATCCGGTGAAACAGAAACCACTTCATCGGCTGTTACTCCATTCAGGGCTGGCTAACGGTCACGTTCCACAGTACCGGACCGATCAGGTCGTGGTACCCCTTCACGTTTTTCTTGATAGCAACCGGCTCCGGCGTAGTGTGGCCCAGCACAATCACCGGCAGATACTGCCAGCTCAGCACGTTGAGCTTGTCCACCAGCGGCTTCGCCTCTTTTAGCGACGGAGCCTGCTTGATCGCATCCAGCACGCCGTCAATCTCCGGGCTGTTGCTCAGGCCCGGGAATTTGGCCCGCGAGTCGAGGAACGGATACTGGTGCAGCACCTGGCGCATCGAGAACTCCAGCGCGCAGAGATCGAAGTTTTTCGGATCCTGACGGCGCTGCAGTACGGTGGGCCAGTCGTAGACGTCGAGGCGCGACTTAACGCCGATCTGCTTCAGCACCTGTTGGGCGACAATCGCGAGGTTATAGAGCTCGGCATACTCTTTGGTGGCGATAATCACCACCTCCTCACCCTTATAGCCGGAATCCTTCACCAGCTGGCGGGCCTCGTCGAGCTTGTGCTGATTCCAGAACGGCTTGCCCGCTTCGCTGTACCAGTCGACCTGGTTAGGGAAGCCCAGAGAGGGATCCTCTTTAAAGAAGCGCGGATCGCTGTAGCCTGCCAGCAGCGTCTGGTGAACGTCGAGGGCCAGGTTAAACGCCTGGCGCAGCTTAACGTTGGCAAAGGGTCCCTGCTGCTTGTTGAAGAGATAGGTGATCAGCGACCCGCCGCTCTCGGGCTGGGCCAGAGTGAGGTCCGGGGCGCTGCTCAGGGCGTCGATATTGTCCTTCGGCAGGTTGAAGACGATGTCGTACTCGCCGGTCATTGCCCCCGCCAGCCGCGTTGACTCATCGGTAATGTAGCGGAACCAGATATCCTTCACGTTGGCCTGCTTCTGCCCGGAGAGGCCGCTGGCCGGCTCACTGCGGGCGCTATAGCCGTCGTACCGGGTCAGATGCAGGTACTCGCCCTGCTTAAACTCTGCCAGCTTATACGGCCCGGTACCGATTAGCTCGCTCACCGGTTTTTTGCTGCTATTCGCTTCATCAATCAGGCGTTTAGGCATGATCGCCGCAATGTTCTTCACGTCGGCCAGTACGTTAAGCGTAATCAGCGACGGCTCGGGAAGGACGAGCCGCACGGTCTTATCGTCGACCTTGCTGAAGACCGCACCGGGGAGGTTGGCTTTCCCCTGGGTAGAGACCGCCAGCCAGCGGCTCATGGAGGCGACCACGTCATCCGCCGTCAGCGGCTGCCCGTCATGGAAACGGACGCCGTCGCGCAGCACAAAGGTGTAGCTCTTGCGATCGTCGCTCAGGGTATACGATGCCACCAGGTCCGGCACCGGCTCAAACTTATCGTTGATGGTGAACAGCTCTTCAAAGATGTGGCGATCCACATCCGAGGTAGCGTTGTTGGTGGTTAAGTAAGGATCCAGCGTACCGGGCCGATTGCCATAGGCGATATTCAGCGTGGCGTTGCGGTTCACGGCTTCAGCCTGTGCACTTCCCCAGGGTAAAGAGGCCGCCAGCAACAGTGCGGCGGCAGAGAACATCATTTTCATTCAGCGGCGGCTCCGGTCAGGGTTCTGTCGGCGTGTGGGCTGGCTTTGCGCCCGGCAAATTCGTCTTTCGCCTCCTGCAGCAGCGCAGGCTCGGTCAGCAAACGCAGGCCCGCGTTCGCCAGCACCAGCGCGCCGGTCACCAGCGCCTCATAGCCCTGCTCAGAGTTAGCGGCTTCGCGGAAGGCGACGGTGTGACCAATCAGATCGTCAGGACCAATCTTGATCGACGGATGCGCGGTCGGTACGGCGTGGCTGATATCGCCCACGTCGGTGGAGCCTTTGCCCTCTTTCTGACGCAGATCGACCTGTTCACCCACGGCGGTAAACTCTTCGAGGAAGAGGTTGTTCAGCGTATGGTTAATATTGAAGTCGCGCGGGCCAACCTGGTGCTCGATTCTTACCGTGGTGCCGGTGGCGATGGCGACGCCCTCTGCAATGGCGCGCAGGCGCGGCTCCAGGGCCTCCACCGCCTCGCGTGTTTCCGCCCGAATGTAGTAGTGCGCGGAGGCGTACTCCGGGATCACGTTCGGGGCCTGGCCGCCGTTGGTGATAATGCCGTGCACGCGTACGCCGTCCGGCAGTTGCTGACGCAGCACGCTGATGCCGTTATAGAGCAGCACCAGCGCATCCAGGGCGTTAACCCCTTTGTGCGGCGAGCTGCCCGCATGGGAGGGCTTGCCGTAGAAGTGGAAATAGAGGTGGTTGTTGGCTAAGAACGGCCCGGTTAGCTGGGTTTTGCCGCCGGGATGCACCATCATCGCCGCGTCAACGTCCTTCAGAAAGCCGTGCTCAACGAAGCGGGCCTTGACGTTGCCGTTTGGCCCACCCTTGCCGCGCAGGCCGCCCTCTTCGGCAGGGGTGCCCAGCACCACCACCTTGCCGCCGGTCTGGTCGAGGGTCTCGCTCAGGGCGATCGCCGCGGCGATGCTGGTCACGCCAATGATGTTATGTCCGCAGGCGTGACCGATATCGATCAGGGCATCATACTCGGCCAGGTAGGCGATGGTCGGGCCCGGTTTACCGCTCTCTTTCACCGCATAGAAAGCCGTTTCGTGTCCGGCCACGTTCGAGGTAACCTCGAAGCCGTTTTTAGCCAGCAGCGCCGTCAGCAGGCCGTTGGCGTAGTACTCGTTATTCCCGGTCTCCGGATGGGCATGAATATCTTTCGAGATCGCAATATATTCGTCGCGGTGTTGGTGAATACTCTGTTCCAGCCGGGCTTTTAATTCGCTAATGCTCATTGCTTCCACCTTGTGTTGATGACAGTCGATTCATTCCCGACACCGGGAACCACGGATCCACTAAAAATGGCGCTTTGCCTCCTGGCGAACGCGATGCAGAACGTGCTGCTTGATTTCGCCATACAGCGGGTGCGCCGCCAGGTTTTCGATATCACGCTCACGGCCAAACGGCAGGGTCACCTCTTCGACGATTTTTCCCGGTTTTGCTGACATGATCAGAATACGATCGGCGAGGAACAGCGCCTCCTCCACGTCGTGAGTGACGAAGAGCAGCGTGGTCTCGGTTGCCAGCCAGGCGTTGCGCAGCAGCTCCTGCATCATCAGGCGCGTCTGGGCATCAAGCGCACCAAACGGCTCGTCAAGCAGCAGCACCTCTGGGCCAGGCAGCCAGGCGCGGGCCAGCGCCACGCGCTGCTTCATGCCGCCGGAAAGCTGCCAGGGAGCGTGATTCTCGAAGCCTCTCAGCCCGACGCGCGCCAGCCACTCCCGCGCCTGGGCGTTAACCTCGTTGCGGTTATGCTTGCCAAGGCGCGGACCAAAGGTGACGTTATCCAGCACCGACAGCCACGGAAACAGGTTCGGCTGCTGGAAGATCATTCCCCGCGACGGGCCGGGCTGGCGCACCGGCTCTCCGCCGCACAGCACGCGCCCGCTGTCGGGCTGGTTAAAGCCCGCCACCAGGTTGAGGATGGTGGATTTGCCGCAGCCCGACGGCCCCAGCAGTACCACAAACTCACCCTTATCCAGGGCAAGCGAAATATCTTCCAGCACGGTAAAAGGGTGCGGTTTTGCCGCAAACTGGAGAGAGACGTTCTCCAGCGCAATCTGTACAGCCATTATTCTTTCCCCGCCCAGGGCACAAACAGGCGTTGCAGGCCTAAAAGAAGGAGATCCAGTAGATAACCAATCCCACCGAGCAGCAGAATGCCCAGCATCACAATGTCGGTGCGCAGGTAGGAGCTGGCGTTGATTACCATCCAGCCCAGGCCCGAGCTGGCAGCCACCATCTCCGCCGCGATAAGCGAGGTCCAGCCAATGCCTATCGACAGCCTGACGGTAGTGAACAGATCGGGCAGCGCGTCCGGCAGCACCACGCGCAGAAAGATCTGCCCTTTCGTCGCGCCCAGCGTCTGGGCGACGCGGATGCGTGATCGGCCGATACGCTCCACCGCCGCGCTGGCTCCCACCACCACGCTCAGGAAGGTAGCGATGAAGATCAGGAAGAACTTCGACGCTTCGCCGATGCCCAGCCATACTACCGCCAGCGGGATCAGAGCAATCTTCGGCAGCGGGCGCAGAAATTGGACGAAGGGGTTCAGCACCGCCGACAGGCCGTTGGAGAGGCCCATCAGCAGCCCGAGCGGGATACCCACCACAATCGCCACCGCGAAGGCGCTCAGCGCTCTGGCCAGGCTCACCATCACATGCTCCCAGAGCGGCACCTGGCGGTAGCCGTCTGCCAGCAGCTCTTCCGTGGTTAAACCGATATCGGTTAACGACGGCAGCAGAAGCGGATCCACCCACTGCCGGGTGGCCGCCACCTGCCAAATCACAAAAAAGATCGCCACCGATGCAACGCTGATGGCGATGTGCTGACTCAATCTCATTGCGTAGCTACCGCCGCTTTACGAATGTATTCGGAGTTGATGGCCTGATCCCAGTTAGCGGGAATATCACGCTTGCGGATCTCACCGATGCCGGCGAGGAAGCTGGAGGTTTTGCTCAGCGCCTTGCCGATCCCGCTGTCGGTGGTCTGGGTGCCGTTGCCCAGCCAGGCGGCGGTACCCTGCTCGGCCAGGGTCGGGTACTCCAGGCCGCCGAGGGTGTTAGCCGCGGTCATTACCGGGGCGCCCACCTCTTTTGCCACAATGGCTGCCGCGCGTTCAGGATCCTTCTTGAACTCGTCGACCTTCTCCTGATGCACGCGCAGGAAGGCGCTGACGGTATCCGGATACTGCTCGGCGAAGGCTTTACGCACCACGTAGTTGTTGTAGATCAGGTAGCCATCTTTCTGCAGATCCTTGGTGGCAAAGACCTGGTGGCCGCCGGAGGACTCCAGCTCCTGGGCAAACGGGGCCCAGACATAGCCTGCATCAATATCGCCCCGCTTCCACGCGGCGACCATCTCAGCCGGGCGCAGCGGCAGCAGGGTAATTTTGCTGCGGTCGAGTTTATTGACGCTAATCGCCGCCTCCAGCGCGTACTGCGCGGTAGAGTTTGGCGGATAGGCCACGCGTTTCCCTTCGATATCCTTAATGTTAGTAATGCCCTCTTTACCAATTAGGCGCTCGTAGCTGGCAATCACGCCGGAGACGCCAATAATCTCTACCGGTAATTTACGCACTACGCCTGCGGTGGCCGGACTGGATCCAAAATTAGCAATATCGATGGCGTTGCTGGCGAAATAGCTCAGCGCATCCGCACCGGAGGCAAATTGCACCCACTTCACTTTGCTGTTTAACGCTTTATCCAGCGAGCCGTCGGCTTTCGCCAGCATTAATACCTGTGAACCGCCGCTGTAGGCGACACGCACTTCTTCCGGTGAGGCAGCCCAGGTCATATTTGTCCACAAGCTACCCGCTGCCAGTAATAAGCAGAGACTTTTTTTCATTTTATTTTTCCTGTTAAAGAGTGAAGAGATTAACGATATTCCTGCCAGAGGGCCGAACATCGCTCCGCCAGCGCCTGGGCAGGATCGATGGCGTGGACAAGAAAGGGGGAGTCGATGGCGTCCAGCGCCACCGGGACTTCGGTGCAGGCAAGGATCAGCGTTTCCGCGCCCCGCTCAACCAGCGCCTGGGCCTGCAAAGAGAGCAGCTCGCCCCCCTCGCGCAGCGCGCCGCGCTTGACCGCGTAGCAGCCGGGAACAAACCAGCTCTCCAGCTCCTGCTCGGTGGGCAGTACCGACGTAACGTTAAGGCGCTCCAGACCCTGCTGAAACCAGCCCGCCGCCAGCGTGCCGTGGGTCGCGATAACCCCGACACGCGTTGGCGCACGTTCGGCAATACGCGCAAGCGTCGCCTCAACGATGTGCAGGATCGGCGCATCGCTGGCGCGGCTCAGGGCGTCATACCAGTGGTGAGCCGTGTTGCAGGGGATGGCAATATGGCTCGCTCCGGCAGCGTTGAGCTTTTCGATACCGTTCAGCAGCTGCGGCAGCGGCGACGGGCCAAGCCCGGCCAACGCCTTCTGCCGATCGGCAATCTGCGGGACGTTCCAGGCGACAACCGGGATCTGCTGCTGATCGCGGGCCGCAGGCGTCGCGGTCAGCAGCTTCGCCATAAAATCGACTGTCGCCAGCGGCCCCATGCCGCCGAGAACGCCTAACAAAAACGGTTTCATCCTTCCAGCACCTGGCGATAGCCAAACAGCCCGGCGGCGCCGCCGGTGTGGATAAACACCACGTTCTCATCCTTGCGGAAGTGACCTTTGCGGATCAGATCCACCAGCCCGGCAAAGCCTTTACCGGAGTAAACCGGATCCAGCAGGATACCTTCGTGGCGCGCCAGCAGACGCAGCGCCTCCAGCATGCCTTCGGTCGGCAGGCCATAGCCTTCGCCGACGTAGTCGCTGTTAGCGACCACGGCCTCACGCGCCAGCTCGCCCGGCACGCCCAGCAGCTCAAGGGTGCGGGAGGCCAGATTCCAGACGTTCTCCTCCTGCTTCACCTTTGGCGCACGTACGCTGATGCCCAGCACCGGAACGTGGCTGTGGGTAGCGTGGAAGCCCGCGATCAGTCCGGCCTGGGTGCCGGTGCTGCCGGTGGCGTGGACCACGTGATCGATACGCAGACGCAGCTGGGAAGATTGGTAGAGAAGCTCTTCGGCGCAGGCAACGTAGCCCAGCGCGCCGATGGGGTTAGAGCCGCCGCCGGGGATAACGTAAGGGCGATGGCCCTTCTCGCGCAGCTCGCTGGCGTAGATATCCATCGCCTGCTGCATGTCGGTACCGCCCGGCAGATGAGCAACGATCTCGCCGCCGAGCAGCTCATCCAGCAGCACGTTGCCGGAGCGCTGATAATCTTCGCCAAAGTCGGTGACGCGCTTCTCCAGCAGCACTTTGGCCGGCAGGCCGAGCTTCGCCGCCCCGGCGATGGTCTGGCGCACATGGTTAGACTGGGTAGCGCCCTGGGTAATGATGACGTCAGCCCCCTGCTGCTGCGCATCGGCCAGCAGGAATTCAAGCTTTCGGGTCTTATTTCCGCCGGTCGCAAGGCCGGTTGCATCGTCGCGCTTAATCCATATTTTCGGCCCGCCCAGCAAGGCTGAGAGATTTTCTAAAGGTTCAAGCGGCGTCGGGAAATGGCCCAGAGAAAGGCGGGGAAAACGTGCCAGATGCATAATAGCTCCTTGCGAATTAACGCATCAGATATTTAACAATTATGCAGCTACTATACACAGGCGGGCTTTTGGGCTAAGGACAAATAAAAAATATCGATTGCCGGAAATTAGCTAACGACAGAAATAAAAAATCCCCTTTACGAATAAAGGGGATTTATAAGATTACTCAGCGGTTCTCTTTTTTGCCGCGCGCTTTGCTTTGGTCGCAGCGGCAATTTTTTGCGTCTTCGCCGATGGCGCTTTCTCTTTCTTCACCTTCGGCTGTGCGCTGTCTGCGCCTTTTCTTTTACCTTTGCCCTTCTCCCGGCGAAATTCGCTGTCCGGCTCAAAGTTACCTTTTTTACCGACCTGGCGACGGCGGCCGCTGGGTTTACCCGGCGCGCCTTTTTTAGCCCGCTCGCGTTCGGTCTTGCCGACGTTGCGCGGGGCACGCTCGCTGGAGATGAGCGTAAAGTCGATCTTGCGATCGTCCATGTTCACCGCTTCGACACGCACTTCAACGCGATCGCCCAGCCGATAGGTCTGGCCGCTGGATTCGCCAATCAGACGCTGACCGACCTGGTCGAAACGGTAGTAGTCGTTATCCAGCGAGGAGACGTGAACCAGGCCGTCAATAAACAGCTCGTTCAGGCGCACAAAGAAGCCAAAGCCGGTGACGCTGGCGATGACGCCCTGGAAGTTGCTACCCACGTGATCCTGCATGAAGTCGCACTTCAGCCAGTCGGCAACGTCGCGTGTCGCTTCGTCGGCGCGGCGTTCGGCCATCGAACAGTGCTGGCCCAGCTGCAGGACCGCCTCCATCGGATAGTGCCAGCCGCCCGACGGCGTGCTGTTACCCTTAAGCCCCTGCTCTTTCGCAACGAGATATTTGATGGCCCGGTGCAGAGAGAGATCCGGGTAGCGACGGATCGGCGAGGTAAAGTGGGCGTACGACTGCAGCGCGAGGCCGAAGTGGCCCCGGTTCTCCGGATCGTAGATCGCCTGCTTCATGGAGCGCAGCAGCATGGTCTGCAGCATCTCATGGTCAGGACGATCGACGATGGACTCCAGCAGCGCGGCGTAGTCCCGCGGCTCCGGCTTGTTGCCGCCGGGCAGCTCCAGACCCAGCTCGGCCAATACCGAGCGGAATGAGGTAATAGCCTCGGTGGTCGGACGGTCGTGAATACGGAACAGCGCGGGCTCTTCTGCCTTCTCGACAAAGCGGGCGGCGGAGATGTTAGCGAGGATCATGCACTCTTCAATCAGCTTGTGAGCGTCGTTACGCTCGGTCAGCTCGATGCGCTCAATGCGGCGCTCGGCGTTGAAGATAAACTTCGCCTCTTCGCTCTCAAAGGAGATACCGCCGCGCTCTTCCCGCGCCTGGTTTAGCGTTTTGTAGAGGGTATGCAACTCTTCGATATGTTTTACCAGCGGCGCATACTGTTCACGCAGCTCTTGATCGCCCTCCAGCATATGCCACACCTTGGTATAGGTCAGGCGTGCGTGGGAGCTCATCACCGCTTCGTAGAATTTGTAGCCGGTTAAGCGCCCTTTCGCCGAGATAGTCATCTCGCAGACCATACAGAGGCGGTCAACCTGCGGGTTGAGGGAGCAGAGGCCGTTGGAGAGCACTTCCGGCAGCATCGGTACCACCTGCGACGGGAAGTAGACCGAGGTGCCACGGCTGCGCGCTTCGTCATCCAGGGCGGTGCCCGGACGAACGTAGTAGCTTACGTCGGCAATGGCTACCCACAGACGCCAGCCGCCGCCGCGTTTTTTCTCGCAGTAGACCGCATCGTCAAAGTCACGGGCGTCTTCGCCATCGATAGTGACCAGCGGCAGGTTACGCAGATCGACACGCCCGGCTTTCGCCTCCTCCGGCACCTGCTCTTTCAGGCTGCTCACCTCATGCTCAACGGCAGGCGGCCAGACGTAGGGGATCTCATGGGTACGCAGGGCCATATCGACCGCCATGCTCGTGCCCATATTATCGCCAAGTACCTCAACGATTTTACCGATGGCTTTGGTGCGTCGGGTCGGGCGCTGGGTGAGTTCAACCACCACCACGAAGCCCATCCGCGCGCCCATAATCTCTTCCGGCGGAATAAGAATATCGAAGCTCATGCGGCTGTCGTCCGGCACCACAAAGCCCACGCCTGCGTCGGTAAAGTAGCGCCCGACAATCTGGCCGGTTTTTGGCACCAGCACGCGCACGATGCGCGCTTCGCGACGCCCTTTACGATCGGAGCCGAGCGGCTGGGCCAGCACCTGATCGCCGTGAATGCAGGTTTTCATCTGCTCGCTGGAGAGATAGAGGTCGTCTTTGCGGCCTTCAACGCGCAGGAAGCCGTAGCCGTCGCGGTGGCCAATGACGACGCCTTTAAGCAGGTCGAGACGCTCCGGCAGGGCATAGCACTGGCGGCGGGTAAAGACCAGCTGCCCGTCGCGCTCCATCGCGCGCAGGCGGCGTCGCAGCCCTTCCAGCTGCTCTTCACCCTCAATATTGAGTTCCTGCGCCAGTTCTTCGCGATTAGCCGGTTTTTCGCGTTTTGATAAATGATCGAGAATGAACTCGCGGCTGGGAATTGGGTTCGCGTACTTCTCAGCTTCGCGCTCCTGGAAAGGATCTTGTGACATAGCGGTTCCTCCGTTGTCAGCTCTGGCAGAGCGTTCTCTTACTCCACCAGTAATAATTTATACAGCGGTTGATTCTCTTCAACCAAATCGGCCAGCGTGTAGTGATCAAGTTCCATCAGAAAACTGTTCACGGCCTTGGAGAGTGCCTGCTTCAGGCGGCAGGCGGGAGTAATGTGGCAAAATGCGCTGCTGCAGTTCACTAGCGCAAGCGGTTCCAGCTCGCGCACGACGTCACCAATGCGGATGGTATTAGCAGGCCTGCCCAGGCGAATACCGCCGTTTTTCCCTCGGACAGCCGCGACGTAGCCCGCCCGGCTGAGCTGGTTGATTATTTTGACCATGTGGTTGCGGGAGACCCCGTACACTGCCGTTACTTCAGAGATATTGGTCATTCGCCCTTCCGGTAGCGACGCCATATAGATCAGGGCACGCAATCCGTAATCGGTGAAACTCGTTAACTGCACATCAACCTCAGGATAAAGGGAAAAACGCGGGATACCAGTTGGTATTAACACTATTGATGATAAACCAGCCAGAGAGTAAGCAGCTAATTTATTTGAATAGAAGAAGTGAAAAGAGGGCAAGTAGGCCCGGCAAGCAGAGTGCCGCCGGGCAGTATTACGGTACTACACTGATATTACGCGTCAAACGGATCGCGCAGGATCATGGTTTCGGTGCGGTCAGGGCCGGTAGAGATAATATCAATCGGCACTTCGGTCAGCTCTTCGATACGCTTGATGTAGTCCAGCGCCGCCTGCGGCAGACCGCTGCGCTCTTTCACGCCGAAGGTGGTTTCAGACCAGCCCGGCATGGTTTCGTAGATCGGCTCGATACCTTCCCAGTCATCAGCAGCCAGCGGCGTGGTAGTCACTTCGCGGCCGTCCGGCAGACGGTAAGCTACGCAGATCTTCACCTCTTTCAGGCCGTCCAGCACGTCCAGCTTGGTCAGGCAGAAGCCGGACAGGGAGTTGATCTGCACCGCACGACGTACGGCAACCGCATCCAGCCAGCCGGTACGACGACGACGACCGGTGGTCGCGCCAAACTCGTTACCCTGCTTGCAGAGGAACTCGCCGGTTTCATCGAACAGCTCAGTCGGGAACGGGCCCGCGCCTACACGAGTAGAGTAGGCTTTGATGATCCCCAGCACGTAGTCCACGTAACGCGGACCCAGGCCGGAGCCGGTCGCCACGCCACCGGCGGTGGTGTTGGAGGAGGTCACATACGGATAGGTACCGTGGTCGATATCCAGCAGCGTACCCTGCGCACCTTCGAACATGACGAAATCGCCACGCTTGCGCGCCTGGTCCAGCAGATCGGAAACGTCCACCACCATGCCGGTCAGGATGTCGGCAACCGCCATCACATCGTCCAGCACTTTCTGGTAGTCAACGGCGTCGGCCTTGTAGAAGTTCACCAGCTGGAAGTTGTGATATTCCATCACTTCCTTCAGCTTAGTAGCAAAGGTCTCTTTGTCGAACAGATCGCCAACGCGCAGGCCGCGACGGGCCACTTTATCTTCATAAGCCGGGCCGATACCACGGCCGGTGGTGCCGATCGCTTTCGCGCCGCGCGCTTTTTCACGCGCTACGTCCAGCGCCACGTGATAGTCGAGGATCAGCGGGCAAGCTTCGGAGAGCAGCAGACGTTCGCGTACCGGAATACCACGCTCTTCCAGGCCTTTCATCTCTTTCATCAGCGCAGCAGGAGAGAGCACCACACCGTTACCGATGATGCTGGTCACATTGTCACGCAGAATGCCTGATGGAATAAGATGGAGGACGGTTTTTTCACCGTTGATTACGAGAGTGTGGCCTGCATTGTGACCGCCCTGATAGCGAACCACATATTTAGCACGTTCAGTAAGGAGATCGACGATCTTACCTTTGCCTTCGTCACCCCATTGGGTGCCCAGTACGACGACGTTGTTACCCATTTTTCAAAATCACCGTTTGCTTAAAAAAGGATTCTACCATCGCTTTTTCTGATAATCAGCACTTTTTGTCGGCAAATTTCGGCCAATCTGCATGCTATTTCTCTAGCCAATCGTTTTCCTCAACATATAGTAGATCACGACCCCGGCAACCACTAATCCCCCGCCAAAACGGCGCAAAATGGTATCCGGCAGCAGCGCAAGAGAGGCGATCATACGTCGCCACAGGCGCGGATAGAGCATGGGACCCAGCCCTTCCAGCACCAAAACTAATGCCAGCGCCAGCCAAATGGTGGAGTTCATTATGCTTCCTTCAAAAGAAAACCACCGTCTCCTGAGGATGACGGTGGTTTGAGTAAAGTATTAATTGCTGCGAACTTAGCGTGTGGCCGTTCCCGGCGTCTTCATGTAGCGGAAGAAGTCGCTGTCCGGGCTGAGCACCATCACATCCTGATTGCTCTGGAAGCTGCTCTCATAGGCGCGCAGGCTACGGATAAAGGCGTAGAAGTCCGGATCTTGGCTAAATGCGTCGGCAAACAGCTTAGCCGCTTCCGCATCGCCCTCACCACGAAGGATGCGCCCTTCACGCTCGGCTTCCGCCAGCGTTTTCGTCACTTCGTAATCGGACGTTGCACGCAGTTTTTCTGCGGCTTCCTGGCCCTGTGAACGGTGACGACGGGCAACCGCCTCACGCTCGGCGCGCATACGGTTGTAGATCGCTTCAGAGACTTCGCTCGGCAGGTTGATCTGCTTGATCCGCACATCCACCACTTCGATACCCAGCGCGGCCATACTGTTCGGGTTCACGACCGGCACCTTGCCGTTCGTCTCCGCCGTGACGCGCTTGGCCGCTTTAGCGATTTCATCATCCGCCGCAGGCGTTGCCACTTCATCTTCCGTGCCAGCAGAGCCGGAGTTCAGCGCATCGCGGACTTCCAGGGTCAGACGACCACGGGAGTCGGTGACGATGTCTTTCACGTCGAGACGGCCGATTTCAGAACGCAGACGGTCAGAGAACTTACGTTTCAGCAGCACTTCGGCCTGGGAGACGTCACCGCCGCCGGTTGCCAGGTAGTAGCGGCTGAAGTCGCTGATGCGCCACTTGATATAGGAGTCAACGATCAGGTCTTTCTTCTCTTTGGTCACAAAGCGATCGGCCTGGTTGTCCATTGTCTGGATACGCGCATCCAGGGTTTTGACGGTCTCAATAAACGGCAGCTTAAAGTGCAGGCCTGGCGTGAAGACCAGCGGTTTGTTCTCGTCGTCACGCAGCACTTTGCCGAAGCGCAGCGTAATACCGCGCTCGCCCTCTTTCACCACAAAAATTGAGGTGTAGAGTACTACCAGCACGATGATAATTATCGCAATTACAGACTTACGCATCGTTATTCCCCCTGACGCTGGTAGTCGTTACGCTGTGCGTTAGCACGGCGTTGGTCCATGATGTCACCCTGGCCAGCAGACGGTGCGTTACTGGTGCTGTTGGTGGTGCTTGACGCAGGCGGCAGGCGCAGCAGGTTATTCGCCCCGCTGGTATCGCTCTTTGCCGCAGGCGCGCCGCCTTTCAGCATCTGATCTAACGGCAGAACCATCAGGTTGCCGCCCTTATCGTTAACCAGCACCTTACGGGTGTGGCTCAGCACTTTTTCCATCGTTTCGATATAGAGACGCTCGCGGGTAATTTCCGGGGCCGCTTTATACTCCGGCAGGAGCTTGGCAAAGCGCGCCACTTCACCCTGCGCTTCCAGGATAGTCTGGGTACGGTAAGCACGCGCCTCCTCAAGGATACGCTGCGCCTGGCCGTTAGCACGCGGCTGAACTTCGTTAGCGTAGGCTTCTGCTTCACGAATGGACTGCTGCTCGTTCTCACGGGCGGCAATGGCATCGTCAAACGCGGCCTGTACCGCTTCCGGCGGACGGGCAGCCTGGAAGTTGACGTCCAGCAGGGTAATACCCATGTTGTAAGGACGGATCGTCTCTTCCAGCTCGCGCTGGGTATCGCTACGAATAACGGTACGGCCTTCGGTCAGAATACGGTCCATCGTGTATTTACCGATCACGCCGCGCAGGGCGCTGTCGGTAGCCTGACGCAGACTGTCGTCGGCGCTGGTCACGCTAAACAGGTAGCGCTCAGGATCGGTGACGCGGTACTGGACGTTCATCTCAACGCGCACCACGTTCTCGTCGGAGGTCAGCATCACACCGGAGGCCGCCAGTTCACGAACGGACTCCACGTTGACCGCTGTAACGCTATCAATAAAGGTCGGTTTCCAGTTCAGGCCTGGCTCCACCAGATGGCTAAATTTGCCAAAACGGGTTACGACGCCGCGCTCCGCCTCTTTAATGGTGTAGAAACCGCTGGCTGCCCAGATAATGACTACCGCTGCCGCCACGATGGTGACAATGCGGCCACCCATGCGGCTGCGCGGGCCGGGAGCGGCACCGCCGCCGCCCGATCCGGTTCCCTTTCCACCGCCAAAGCCGCCCAGTTTCTTGCTCAGCTTGCGGAAGATATCATCTAAATCAGGAGGCCCCTGATCGCGACCGCCTTTATTTCCATTTCCCCCAGAGTTGCCGCCTTGATTATTGCTGCTTCCCCACGGGTCGCGGTCTTGTCCGTTATTACCGGGCTGGTTCCACGCCATGTATGTGCTCCATATTTGTTATTCGTTATCCCCTGGAGGGGAAATGTCTTCAGGCCAGCCGCCAGGTCAGACTACGTAGTCAACCAATGCAGGTTCTTGTTTACAGAGGCGACGCCACTCAACGATCGGCAAACGAACTTGCAGACCCAGGCTGCCATCCTCCTCCGTCCACTCTTTTTCTATCGCCTGAAGCTGATAAAATCGGCTTCTTAGCCGCCCCTCCTGCGGAGGCAGATGCAGCGTATGCTGGGCTACCTCCCCGGAGAGACGCTCGGTTAGCGCCTGAAATAACAGTGGTACACCCACCCCGGTTTGCGCTGACAGCCAAACCCGGATCGGTCTGTTTTCATCGTCCCTGTCGATACGCGGCTCGAACTCGTCCAGCATATCGATCTTGTTCATGACCAGCAGGGTCGGGATCTCGTGCGCGTCAATCTCTTCGAGAACGGTATTCACCGCCTCAATGTTTTCCTGGACGCGGAGATCGGCGGCGTCAATCACGTGCAGCAGCAGCGTGGCCTGGCGCGTCTCCTGCAGGGTCGCCTTAAAGGCAGCAACCAGATCGTGCGGCAGATGGCGGATAAACCCTACCGTATCTGCCAGCACCGTCTCGCCAACGTCAGCGACGTCAATACGGCGCAGGGTCGGATCCAAGGTGGCAAACAGCTGGTCCGCAGCGTAGACCTGCGCTTCGGTGATCTGGTTAAACAGCGTCGATTTACCGGCGTTGGTGTAGCCTACCAGCGATACCGTGGGGATATCCGCTTTCGCGCGCGACCGACGCCCCTGCTCGCGCTGTTTGCTAACGCGCTCAAGGCGCGAGAGGATCAGAGTGATACGGTTACGCAGTAAACGACGGTCGGTTTCGAGCTGGGTTTCACCCGGACCACGCAAACCAATCCCGCCCTTCTGACGCTCAAGGTGGGTCCAGCCGCGCACCAGTCGCGTGGCCAGATGGCGCAGCTGCGCCAGCTCAACCTGCAGTTTCCCCTCGTGGGTACGTGCACGTTGCGCAAAAATGTCTAAAATCAGACCGGTGCGATCGATAACACGACACTCGCACAGTCTCTCCAGGTTGCGTTCCTGGGCTGGGGTTAGGGCATGATCAAAGAGCACGACCGATGCACCCGATGCTTTTACGGCGTCCGCTATTTCAACTGCCTTACCTTCACCAACAAAATATTTTGGGTGCGGTGCTTTACGGCTACCGGTAATCACCTGCATTGCGTCGACGCCAGCTGAAGAGACCAGGGATTCAAACTCCTGGAGATCTTCCATATCTTTGTCTTGCGAAAAATAGATGTGTACCAGCACCGCCTGCTCACCGGCATCATAACGGTCAAACAAGCGTAAACCCTCTTAGAATACCAGCGGGGAACACCTGGCTCCCCGACATGGAAAACAGCAAAAAACCTTATTCGGTCTCTTCGCTGTCCTGTTGTGATGCAGAAGAACCCTGCGCGTTGCTGCTATGGTGATAGTTACTGGTGCCGCCACCGGTGTTGTTGCTGTGATGAGAAACCGGACGCGACGGGACAACAGTAGAAATTGCGTGCTTATAGACCATCTGGCTGACCGTGTTTTTCAACAGGATCACGAACTGATCGAAAGACTCAATTTGACCTTGCAGCTTAATACCATTCACCAAATAAATAGAAACCGGAACGCGTTCCCGACGCAGCGCGTTCAGAAACGGGTCTTGTAAAGATTGCCCCTTAGCCATTCTATCTTTTCCTTATATGCTTGTTTTGTACTTTGAACCCGAAGGCCCTGAAAACTGCGTAAAATTTTGCGCACGATCCGATGTAATTGTACACATTCAGTCTGCGTTAGCACCAATAACCTGTAATACTTCATTTCGCGCCTGTTCCGGCTTTTCACTGTCTAACCAGTGAACGCCCTCCCAACCGCGAAGCCAGGTTATCTGGCGTTTCGCTAACTGTCTCGTCGCGCAAACACCTCGATAAACCATTTCCTCATATGAGATCTCGCCTTCAAGGTATGACCACATCTGGCGGTATCCCACACAACGAACGGAAGGCATGTCCGTATGCAAATCTCCACGAGCAAAAAGCGCCCGCACTTCTGCTTCAAAACCTGAAGCCAACATCTGATGAAAACGCTGCTCAATTCGTTGATGGAGCAGTTCACGGCTCGCCGGGGCGATGGCGAACTGATGCACCTGATACGGCAGAGCTTCTCCTGACGTTTGCGTCAGTTCCGTTAAAGTTTTACCCGAAATGAAAAAAACTTCCAGTGCCCGGGAAAGCCTTTGCGGGTCGTTCGGATGAATTCGTGCACTCGCTAGCGGATCTACCTCTGCCAGCCGCTTGTGCAGCGCTTCCCACCCCTGCTCTGCCGCCATCTGTTCAATTTTAGCTCTTACTGCGGGATCCGCGGAGGGCAATGGCGATAAGCCCTCCAACAGCGCCTTAAAGTAGAGCATGGTTCCCCCCACCAGCAGGGGGATCCGGCCTGCGGCGGTAATCTCCGCCATCTCGGCCAGCGCGTCGCGGCGAAAATCAGCCGCGGAGTAAGCCTGCGCCGGATCGAGAATATCCAGTAACCGATGGGGCGCCGCCGCCTGCTCCTGCGCGTCCGGCTTCGCCGTACCAATATCCATCCCCTGATAGATAAGGGCAGAATCGACGCTAATCAACTCTACTGGCAAAACTTTACGCAGCGCGATGGCCAGCGCCGTCTTCCCGGAGGCGGTTGGCCCCATTAAAAAAATTGCCTTAGGCAGGCTCGCCTTAGCTATATCAGTACTTACGTCAGTCATCTTTCAGGGCTTTCATCGCCGGGGTGATATCAACACATTGTAACAAACCGCCCGGCGGCGCGTTTACCAGATGCGGGCAAAGCCGCTCAACGTCAGCTAACAGCGCCACGGCCTGGGCGATATTCCACTGGGGACGTTCGCTGGCCAGCCGGCGGGCAATCCACTGGGCGCTCTCTGCTACGCTGAAGGTCGTCTGCTGCGCCAGGTAGCCTATCAGTTCAGGAATCAAGATTTGTAAATTTTGTTGCCGTAAGGGTAAAGGCACTGCGCGAATGGTCACATGATGCGCATCTGACTGAAACTCAATGCCCATTTCACTCAGCATAGTGGCCGCCCGCGTCAACACGGCCCGCTCTTCAGTCGAGACTTTCAGCCGCACCGGGATCAGCAGCGGCTGGCTGCACGGCGTGCCCTCCACCGGTACCAGCTGCGCCTGCTTAAGCCAGCGTTCGGCCACCGCAAGCGACAGGAGACAGAGCTGGCCTTCGCGGTCCAGCAGGGCACAGTCGTCATTGACGATGGTCAGCACCCGGCCAAAGCTCTGGCTACGGGCGGTGGGCAGCGGCGCTGCGGCTTTTGGCGCAGCGGGCGCGGGCGTGGCCTCCGGCGTCTCCAGCAGCTTGCGGTAGAGCGCCCCCTGCTGCTTTTGATACCCCGGCTGGGCGTTCGGCCAGCCTGCCCCGCCCGCGCTGCTCGACGCGCCTCCGCCGTGGCTGCGCGGCGCGGTGCCAGGCTCGGCGGAGCGCGGCGCGGCGGGCTCACGCGCCACCGGCGGCTGCGCAAACTGGTTTTTACCGGCGGCGACGCGGTTCTCCGGCACCTGGCGCGGTGCGGGTTCGTCCGCCAGCGCCAGCGGCGCAGCGAGCTGCTGCTGCAATACTCTGGCTACGCCCTGGTAGATAAAGTCATGCACCAGCCGTGACTGGTGGAAGCGCACCTCGTGCTTGGCGGGATGAACGTTAACGTCAACCTGATGCGGATCGATCTCCAGATAGAGCACAAACGCGGGCTGCTGGTCCGCCCCCAGCTTGTCTTCACAGGCCTGGCGGATAGCATGGTTGATCAGTCGGTCGCGCATCATGCGGCCGTTAACATAGCTGTACTGGATCTCAGCCAGCGCCGCCGTAGTGGCTTGCGGATCGGCGACCCAGCCGCGCATGGCTAAATCGCCGTGCTGCCACTCAATCGCCAGCGCCTGCTCCATAAACGGCAGGCCGCAGATCGCCCCCAGACGGCGTTCACGTTGCCCACCCGGCGGTACGGCCCGGTACTGGCGCACCATCTTACCGTTGTGGTTCAGGGTGATCGTGACGTCGAAGCGCGCCAGCGCGATGCGGCGGATCACCTCATCGATATGGCCGAATTCGGTCTTTTCAGTGCGCATAAACTTGCGGCGCGCAGGGGTGTTATAGAAGAGATCGAGCACTTCAAGCGTCGTGCCAGGCGGATGAGCGGCGGGCTTCACCGTCACCGCCATCTCCCGCCCTTCGGCATAGGCCTGCCAGGCCTCAGGCTGGTCGGCGGTGCGGGAGGTTAGCGTCAGCCGGGATACCGAGCTGATACTGGCCAGCGCCTCGCCGCGAAAGCCCAGGCTGACAATGGCTTCCAGATCGTCCAGCGAGGCGATCTTGCTGGTGGCATGACGCGCGAGGGCCAATGCCAGCTCATCTTTACCGATGCCGCTGCCGTTATCCCGGATGCGGATCAGCTTCGCCCCGCCGCGCTCAATGTCGATATCAATGCGGGTCGCGCCCGCATCAAGGCTGTTTTCAACCAGCTCTTTCACCACCGACGCAGGGCGCTCCACCACTTCGCCAGCGGCGATCTGGTTCGCTAGCTGCGGCGGCAAGACCTGAATCGGCATGAAATCTCCTTAGTTAATAAAACTGCTCCCCGGCGAGCCGGCGCTGGCGGTCTGGGCGGCCCCGCCCTGCGGCGCTGACTGCATTGGATGCGCCTCGAAGTAGCTCTTCAGCCCGTTATAAATGGCTTCCGCCAGCTGCTGCTGATAGTCGTCGCTGTCCAGCAGGCGCTCTTCGCTGCGGTTGCTGATAAACCCGGTCTCCACCAGCACCGACGGGATATCCGGCGAACGCAGCACGCCAAGGCTGGCGTGCTCCGGGCGGCGCTTATGCAGTGAACCGATGCGCGACAGCTGGCTGAGCATATTGGTCGCTACATCATACCCGACGCGCTGGGAATGGCCGAACTGCAAATCGAGAACCGCCTGGCTTAGGTAGGGATCGGACTGGCTGTTCGCCAGCACGTCACCCGCTCCGCCCAGCAGCTCAGACTGCTTCTCATGCTGCTCCAGCCAGCTCGCCATCTCGCTGTTAGCCCGGCGGTTAGAGAGCACCCACACCGAGGCGCCGGTGGCGTCACGGTTTGGCGCGGCGTCGGCGTGGATAGAGACAAGGAAATTGGCGTTTTGTTTCCGCGCCACGTCCGAGCGGCCCATCACCGAGATAAAGTAGTCGCCGTCACGGGTCAGCACCCCCTTAAACATCGGGTCGCTGTTCAACAGCTTGCGCAGCTTGCGCGCTACGGAGAGAGTAATGTTTTTCTCACGCGTGCCGCCGGGGCCGATAGCGCCCGGATCCTGACCGCCGTGCCCGGCATCAATGGCAATAATCACCTTGTCGCCCGATGCGGTGCTGGCACGCATGGCCGGACGCGTCACGGTATTGCTGCTGGTGACGCTGGTCACCCGGTCATTTTCGTTCTTAAACGGGTTACGGGCAGGCTCTGCTGGCCGCGGCG
Organism: Pseudescherichia sp.; assembly: GCF_032052675.1. Taxonomy (NCBI): domain Bacteria; kingdom Pseudomonadati; phylum Pseudomonadota; class Gammaproteobacteria; order Enterobacterales; family Enterobacteriaceae; genus Pseudescherichia; species Pseudescherichia sp. Next base: position 3,928 of record NZ_DAMBWA010000019.1, on the reverse strand, counting down.
CGACAACCGGGGTTTCGACGCGTTTCGCTACAACCGGCGGCGGCGGTGGCGGCGCATCGGCATCAATAGTAAACACCACCGTATAGTTGGCGCCGTTCTGCTGTTTTACCGCCCGGGCTTTGCCGTTTTCGGTGAGATCGACCACCAGCCGCAGCGACTGGTTATCTTTCGGCGTCCCGGAACGAATGGTTTTTACCAGATTGTTGCCGCTGAACTGCAGCGGCAGGCCCTGAATCACGCCGGTCTGTTTGATATCCAGCGCCACGCTGCGTTTGCCCTCCTGGGTAAACGCATACTCCGGATCGCCCATAAAACTCAGCGTGATACGGGCCTGGTCATCGCCATTGGAGACCTGAATATCCGACAGACTTGCGGCGGTGGCCTGCGCGCTTAGCGCGACCAGCGCGGCCAGGGCCCAGCATTTTACGCGACTGATCATCCCGTCATCCTGTAGTTACAAATATGTAGTTACAAATGCATAGTTACAAACGCGTCAGTAAAGACTCACCCGCAGAGGAGACGGCCGCAATGCGCGCCTCTCGCCCCTGGGCCTGGTATTCTAAATGGATTTCGATATCCGGATCGGGCAGCACGCCCGAACCCTGCTGCGGCCACTCGACGAGGCAGATGGCATCGTTGGCAAAATAGTCACGAATGCCCATAAATTCCAGCTCTTCAGGATCGGCAAGGCGATAGAGATCAAAGTGGTACACCATCAGCTTATCGAGGGTATAGGGTTCAACCAGCGTATAGGTTGGACTTTTTACGTTCCCCTGGTGGCCCAGCGCCTGCAGGAAGCCCCGGCTCAGTGTTGTTTTACCCGCGCCTAAATCACCGTACAGGTAGATGACGGTTGTGCCGTTACAGGCCTGCGCGACGCGCTCGCCCAGCGTTAAGGTTGCCTGCTCGTCGGGCAGAGGGATCACTCGATTAATCATGGTCTACGTCAATCACATCCGGGTTAATAACACGCATCAGCGCGGAAAAAAGATCGGTTGCCAGCATCCCGCGGGTGCCGTAACGCGCCGCACGGTAGTCAGCTGCCGCACCGTGCGCCACACAGCCCACGCAGGCGGCCTCATACAGAGAGAACTTCTGCCCCAGCATGGCACCAATAATGCCAGAGAGCACATCTCCCATCCCTCCGCTGCCCATCCCGGCGTTGCCGGCATCCACGATGCCGATGTCATCGTCGGCGCTGGCGACGATAGTACCTGAGCCTTTCAGTACGACCACGCCACCATAACGTTTTACCAGACGCTGAGCAGAAAGTAAGCGATCGCTTTCAATTTCTGCCACGCTACAGTTAAGCAGACGTGCAGCTTCACCAGGGTGCGGAGTGATAACGCGATTGTGACGTTTATCGGGATTGATTGCCAGAAGGTTCAGCGCGTCTGCATCCCACAGCATGGGTTTACGAAAATTCTCAATTTTTTGCAGCGCCTTTTTGCCCCACGGCTGCTGGCCGAGGCCGGGACCGATCACCACCACGTCCGCCCACGCAAGGCTCTCTTCCAATAGCTTTTCCGTGAGCTCGTGCACCATCAGCTCGGGACGGGCGGCGATCAGCGGGGCGATATTCTCAACGCGCGTCAGCACGCGTACCAGCCCAGCGCCTGAACGCAGCGCCGCTTCGCCGGTCATGCGGATAGCCCCGGCGGTACCGTGATCGCCGCCGACAATCACCAGCCGCCCGTTATCACCTTTATGGGATGTGGGACGACGCGGCGGCAGCCACTGCGCAAGCTGTGATGCCTCCAGGCGGTGGATCGCCGTCTCCTGTGCCGCCAGCCACCCCTCCAGCCCCAGCGCGTTATGGTGAAGCGTGCCGGTGACGTCCCGGGCTTTGCCGGTAAGCAGGCCAGGCTTGAGGGCGATAAAGGTCACCGTATGCGTGGCATTGATTACCGCACCAGGCGTCGCGCCGGTCTGGGCATTCAGCCCGGAGGGGATATCCAGAGCGATAACCGGCGCGGCATGCGCATTGGCATGCGCAATAAGGCTCGCGGCTGGCTCACGCGGGGCGTCGGTCAGGCCGGTGCCCAGCAGGCCATCGATAATCAGATCGATCTCCTCAGGCCAGGCGCTGTCCGCAGCATGGATCTCCCCAGCGGCGTCCAGCCAGCCGTTACGCGCCTGTTCGGCCTCCTCCGGCAGCGGCTTATCGCTCTCCAGCGCGAGAAGCGTCACCTCAATGCCCGCCGCCTTCGCCAGCCGCGCCACCACGTAGCCGTCGCCACCGTTATTACCGTGGCCGCAGAGGATCAGCCAGCGGCGAGACTGGGGATACGCCGCGCGCGCTACGCTAAACGCCGCCTCCCCGGCGCGCTGCATCAGCTCAAACAGCGTAATACCCAGGCTATCCGCCGCCTCTTTTTCAGCCTCGCGCAGCGCCTGCGCAGGCCACACAGAGTGTGGTATAGTGGTACGGTTTTTATTCAGTCTACTTTTCAACGTATGGTCCGTCATGTCACAGCCCCTCGATCTCAATCAGCTAGCGCAAAACATTAAGCAGTGGGGCACCGAACTGGGGTTTCAACAGGTCGGCATTACCGATACCGATCTCAGCGCCAGTGAACCCAAACTCCAGGCATGGCTGGATAAGCAGTATCATGGCGAAATGGCATGGATGGCGCGTCACGGCATGATGCGCGCCCGGCCGCATGAGCTGTTACCCGGCACGCTGCGGGTGATTAGCGTGCGCATGAACTACCTGCCAGCCAATGCCGCCTTTGCCAGCACGCTAAAAAATCCTGCGCTCGGTTACGTTAGCCGTTACGCGCTGGGCCGTGACTACCACAAGCTCCTGCGCAATCGCCTCAAAAAACTGGGTGAAACTATCCAGCAGCACTGCGTTTCGCTGAATTTTAGACCCTTTGTCGACTCCGCGCCGCTGCTTGAGCGCCCGCTGGCAGAAAAAGCGGGCCTGGGGTGGACAGGTAAGCACTCACTTATCCTCAACCGCGAGGCGGGCTCATTCTTTTTCCTCGGCGAGCTGCTGATTGACCTCCCCTTACCGGTCGACAAACCGGTCGAGGAGAACTGCGGGAAGTGCGTCGCCTGCATGACGATCTGTCCGACCGGGGCCATTGTTGAGCCCTATACCGTTGATGCCCGACGCTGCATCTCCTACCTGACGATTGAGCTGGAGGGATCGATTCCTCCCGAGTTCCGGCCGCTGATTGGCAACCGCATCTACGGCTGCGATGACTGCCAGCTGATCTGCCCGTGGAACCGCTTTTCGCAGCTCACTGACGAAGAGGATTTTAGCCCGCGTAAGGCGCTGCACGCCCCGGAGCTGATCGCGCTGTTTGGCTGGAGCGAGGCGCATTTCCTGAAGGTCACGGAGGGGTCGGCCATTCGCCGTATCGGTCATCTACGCTGGCTACGAAACGTTGCGGTAGCGCTGGGTAACGCGCCCTGGGACGAGGCCAATATCCAGGCCCTTGAGCAACGCCGAGGTGAGCACCCACTTCTTGATGAGCACATAGAGTGGGCGATTGCGCAGCAGATTGAGAAGCGTAACGCCTGCGTGGTGGAGGTACAGCTCCCGCAGAAGTTAAGGCTGGTCAGGGTGATCGAAAAGGGGCTACCGTGGGACGCCTAAGCTTTCCACAGGGTGTGCATAAAAATAAAAATCTATTGCGATTCAATACGGAAAAATTCGTCAAGCGATCGCATTAACATTTTGAAATAAAGTTTTATCTATAAAATTCATATAGTTATAAATATATTATTTACATTGTTAACATTTAAGCGCAGGGGGAGATAGCGGTAGCCTTGTGGATAACTCTGTTTACAAGAATATGACAACATCGAAATAAAACGATGCCAGCAGGCGTTTGCGCTGTGGATAATTAATTCAGAAGAGAAAATTTGGAGCGGGAAACGAGACTCGAACTCGCGACCCCGACCTTGGCAAGGTCGT